>JAISRS010000051.1 GCA_031273485.1 Prevotellaceae bacterium | reverse complement strand
TGTTCGTTTAAGGAAATTTCAAGGTTTTGTGTAATTCTATTTTCTCCTGTTTCATTTGATGAAAACTGCAATAAACCCTCATCCACGAAAGCAAAAAGAGTTTCATATATATCCGTTTTATCAGGAGGATGCCCTTGCGAAGTGTTTGGTCTTTCCATTTTTATTTTCGGTTTAGAGCATCATTAAGAGTATCGCCAAAATCGCGAAGTGCTGTGGATTGCAGCCAATATAACAACTTTTTTGGTTTTACAAGCCGTATAATATTACCATTATCACTATAAATTCTCATGATTTTACTATATCTGGCGCTACGGCTTGGATTCCAAGAATATAACAAATTTTCCAAATTCTCATCCGACCATTCGTAAGTATAGTTATTTCCATCTCCAAACGTATATTCACATGCAAAAAAAGAATTTCCTTCCGTAAGTTTTGAAAAATAGTATCTTTTCCGGTCTTTAGCATATACCTTGTTCAGCGAATCACAATAGAGTTTTGAAAATGGTTGAATATGTTTTTCTATCTCTGCATTTTTCCTGTGTATAGCGGCATTTTTTCCTTTGCTAAATTCCTCAATGTAATAATTCAACACGTCTTCAATGATAATTTGTTCGGAAATACTTGGACTGAACGACTTATCCATAAATAAAGGCAAATTTAACAAATCGCCCAAATCTGATGAGAACATTGACCTGACAACGCCGGAACGTGCACTGGTGGTAGCAATTAAAAAACGTAAAACCTGATTATTGTTTTTTATTTGCTGCTCTATTCTCTGTAACTGCTCTCGTTTTTCAGGCGGACAGTGTATACCTAAAATTTCATTTCGAAATGTAAGATAATCGTCCCGTAATTCCATTGGAATAAAGTTTTTACCAATGGTCTTTTTTATCATCAAATGCGGTGGACTGAAAATAGTTTTAGAATTGGAAGGAATGGATTCAAAATCTGTTTCATTTTGAGTTTCTATTCCCTTTATTCCTTCGTCTGTAAATAATTTACATATAATAGTATTTCTTCCGAAAATTAAATTGTCAATATCCTTTTTTGAGTTATCTCCAACTTTATAGCCTTGCCCATAATCCCATCCTTCTGCTTTTCTCGAATCTAAATAATCCTTTAATCTTTGAAATTTCTTTAATCTATCGGCAAGGTGATACACTTGTGCTCCTCCTAATAAATTACATTTCCATACATAAGGTATCGAAGCGGCAACAGTGGATGGAATTTCATGAAAGTCGTAATGGCTTAATTCAAAGTATGATTTTTCTGCGACAGAGCGGGATTCTCGAACAACAATATGAGTTATGAAATCATTCTCAGCGGGTTTGTTCTCAATAAAAACAGCGGCAGTTTCCACATTAGCTTTGAAAAGTTTCTTTAGAAGTGTAAAATCAATTATTTGAGTAACATTGTATTGTTTAAATAAAGCGGAACGGAATACCAAGTTTATATTTTGATTATTGTCCTTATCGCCACTGTATAAAAACGGACCGGATTTCATGATTAAGCACAATCGTCCTGTTTCTTTTTTCAATAAAAGAAATGATGTAGTTAAAAACAGTAAGGCTTCCTGATAAAATGGAATTTGCAGATTGATATTTTCTTCTTCAAATTTCACCAATTTTTTTCTATAGGATGTAAATTTATTTTTAGATAGTTCCTTGAATGGAGGATTGCCGATAACTAAATCAAAATCCCGTGCAAAATTGCTTTCTGCCAGATAGTCAAAAAAATCCTTTTCAATAATATTTCCGTCTTCTTCCAAATTGTTGAATAATCCCTTTTTTGTCCATATTTGCCTGGGGTTAAGCATAGAGCATAATGCTAATTGGAGGCTGAATATCGTTAAATGAACGGAATTATAATGTATGTCTGTGCCAAAGATATTGTCTTTAAGTATCTGTTTTAGTTTTTCAGGTTCAGGATTGGCTAAATTACCGTTGTTTCTGTGTCCTATTCTCCATCGTTGTACCAGGCGTTTATATGCAGTTACCAAGAAAATGCCGGAACCACAGGCAGGGTCAATCAGTTTTATATTTTCATCAGTATCCTTAAAATTCAATGGCAAACACTCATCTATTAAGAGATTTACTAAAAAAGAGGGAGTATAAACCGCTCCATTTTCAGGTGTATTCGTATCTTTTTTCTTTTTTCTTTTTTTCTTTTTCTCTTTTGGCAAAAATTCTTCATATAAATTACTGATGAGTTCAATCGGAATATGTTCGAAAGAGTATTCATGCCAACCAAAAAGATTTTCGGTTGAACCTGCATCAAAAAAGACAGCCAAGGCTCGTTGATTTATTGATTCTATTTCCGCATAACCATCTTTGTTTTTGTCTTTATCTTTGGGGTTGTTCATTAGAAAAATTCCACCGTTAAAATGGGCAGACAAAGCTTTTAACAGGTCTGAAAGTTTATTATTATACAGAATTTCCGTTAAAGTATTATACCCTGTATTATTATAAAAGAACTCGTAAGCAAGATTTTGTTTGGTTTTAGGATCTGTTCCGTTTTCTTCCAGATATTTTATCAGAATACACATAATCAACAAACGGTCTGCCAGTTCGGATGGCTCGCCTATCAATCGCTTAAACTGATGTCGAACCTCTCTTAAACCTTTAACTAACCGTTCTGCAGCAGCCGTAGTATTCAAAAAATGCTTATTTGCAATATCCGTTTCCCAGAATGCTCCATTATTGAATAATTGTGCACGATATTTTTTCAAAATTTCATTTTGACCAATTAAATCAATAGTATCCAAGGGGGTTACTTCTGCTTTATTATCAATAATATCAACAGGCTTACGGCTATCAAAAACTTTAATTTCCGTTTGGTCTATAATCATATAGATTGGTATTTCGCAACCGCTCCAAACATCACGATGAATTTTTATATAATCTTCATCTGTCCGTTTATTTAATATTCCGTCATATAAATATATTTGAGCCAACGGTGGACGCCCGTCATCGAAAAAGCGGAAATATACCGCATCAGCGTCAAATGTTTTTGCTTTATCCAAGGCAATAATAACGTAGGGAGACACGTTCCCTTGTGCAATATATTCTTCTAAATTACTCACAAGATAAACAGAAGAATTGTCTTGATTTTCTAATTGAAAATCAAGTTGCTGCAAGTTTTTGATATATTCTTCTTTATTATTCTTCATGATGCAAAGATAGTTATTTTTTTTCTTCATCTATCTCCCTCATCACTTCTCCTGTTTCCTTCAAAACCCTTATTATCCGCTGATAATGCACAATATCCCCATACCCCAATGTCCGTCCTTTGCGGTCTTTGAGCCATTCCTGAGCCGGTTGGTGGCATTGCCCGTCTGATATATTTTACTTACTTCCGCGGTATATTGATTCAAATCACTCTGCATCCCATTCTAAATTTTCCTGCAAAGATACTCTTTTTTTCTGTTTTTGCCCGATAAACCAAATTGTTGCCTGTTTTGTTGATTTTTGAAAAAAAAATAAAATTTGCAAATAAAAAATATTGTTTTACATTTGCAGCATCTTTAACGTTCTTTACTTAATGATAAAAAGTCGAAGTATCTCGACTTACTTCTCGTGAAGAAATCTAGTAAATTTCTATGTATAACAAGAATGTGTTCCACAACAAACGTGGGCTTTGTTTATTTGTTATACAGGTATACTAGTGTCATGTCAATATAAAATTGTCGGATAAAGTTTTTTGAGTTTAATACGAGCGGTATCATTAGTAAACTGCCAATTGATTTTAGCATCCTTATTATTTCTATCTTTTTGCCATGCATCTACCTGCTGTTTCATTGTTTCCATGTCCCCAATTCTTCTTTTCAAACATTGTTGCATCAGAACGTGTATTTCAATTTCAGCCATGTTTAACCAACTACCATGCTTGGGGGTGTAAATAAATTCAAGCCGATCCCAAATACGTTTAGCTTCTTGTGGCGTGAATGCTTCGTAGAGAGAAGAAGGCTTATGAGTATTCAGATTATCCATTACCAATTTTATTTTCTCTGCATCCGGATAATACTCATCTGCAATTTTCCTTATTAATTCTGCCCAATCTTTTTTGGTTTTCCTTTCGGTTACATCCACATACCGCTTGCCCGTGAGCGGTTCGTTAACCATAAAGATGTTGGCTACGCCACAGCGTTCATATTCATAATCTATTTTAGCATCACAACCGGGACTCACAGGGATTGCAACCCGGGTATCCTTTATCAATTGTTTGGGTGATTCATCCATACAGATTACCGGATACTTCGGATTGTATGCTTGCTTGTAAACATCTAATACGAACTCCATACAAGCCACAAAATCACTGTTTGCCAAAGGTGGAATAACCCAGCCTTGCACCCGCCACGGTTTTATTTCGTTTTTTTTAAAACTTTACGAACTGTTTCGTGAGAAATACTGTCAACATAGTTTAACTCTACCATCTTCTCTGCCAATAAGCGTAAAGACCAGCGGACATATCCTTCGGGGGCTTCACTGCAACTCAATGCTATTAAATGGGCTTCGAAGTCTCCGTCCGTTTTTATATTCATCACTTCCGGATAATCTTTGCGGGACAGGCAGAATTCAAATCCTTCTTCTACAAAACGTTGCTTTAAGCGTTCAACTGTCTTTATGTGAATGTGCAGTATTTTTGCGATGCTCTCGGCCGTTGACTTACTCCCAAATTCCCCTTCATCACTATTAAGCAATATACACGCATTGCGAAACTCTTGAGAGGTATGTTTGCCCTTCCCTATTATCCCTTCCAAAACTCTCCGTTCTTCCTTCGTTAATGTTACCTTATATCTTACCATAGCTTTTTTTCGGCAAAGGTAGTAATTATATTAGACATTATCAAATTGACATGACACTAGAACCTCTTCACGTATAAATTAAGTTCGCGTTTCTTTTTTGGTTTAAGTACCTATGAAAATAAAATTAGGAATCGTGAATTGGCAGCGAATAAAAAATCGTAGCAGGAGGTTGGTGTAGATACGAATTAAAACGAATTTATGACGAATTAAACAAATAGTAGAATGTGCAGCAAAGAGGCTGCACAAAATAAAAACAATTTAACAATTAAAAATGATGAAAAAACTTCTCTTATTATTATTTCTTCCCCTTTGGGGGTTTGGGGGCATTGCCCACGCATCCGTAACGGTTCAGGTGTTAGCTACGGATTTCCCTAATAAACAAGTAACCCTCCTCGTGGAATATGACAATGCAGTGAACGACCGCGTATGGGTGTGGATTTATTTATGCTCTATGCAGGGCATGTTCCAACCCGCCGAGATTAGTGCGGCAACCGGCACTAACGTGGCATACACATCTACCAACACGCGCGGGTTCTTTGTAACCGCCAGCCCCGCGACCGTTACCGCCACGCTGAGCAATGTATCCGGCCAATTCAGTTGTTGTGCCTACGGCAGCGACAGCCCACCGAATATAACGCTAAGTAATGGCACTTACACATTCAAAGGTACGCCGCCGTTTACGTTGATAGCCGCTAATGGCACAACTACGCAAACAGTCACCGAAAACACATTGCCCGCTTCCGCATTAACCATAACTCCCGTTTTCCTAACCGACGAAACAGGCTATCCGAATATTTTTTGTCCCTACACAGGAATCGATTTGTATAATGTGGCAGCCTATTTTTGCCAACCACGCGCAAGCGGTGCACAAAATTGGGAAGCGTGGATAAAGGATGCACGCGATAATGAATTGTACCGGATTGTTTACATGCCCGACAATAAATGGTGGCTGGCGCAAAATGTGAAATATGCGGCTACAGGAGATGCCCACAGCGGCTGCGATAAGGAGGAATGCGGCAGACGCTATACAGGCGCGCAAGCAAGTGG
>JAISRS010000050.1 GCA_031273485.1 Prevotellaceae bacterium | reverse complement strand
CCCTTTACAAGATAAGGTAATGAATATATGACCTTTCACCAACAATTATCGGCTACATTTATTAAAACCTCCTTATCTTCCTCTTCTTTTATTTGTAAACCCAGATCACTTGTGTATTTCCGATTAATCACAAAATATTTCGTTTCCTCTAAATGATCTTTATCTGAACGTTCAAAAACATATTTATCCAATTGAATTTCTTTTGATTTTATCAATTCTGCAAAACGGGATTTGCTAATTTGTACTTTCAAAGATTCTGCTTTAACAAATTCAAATTCATTTAAGTAACCCTTATATTCAATCTGACATCTTGCAGGTAATACTTTGATTCCGTCAAATTGGCTATAAAAATCTTCTTCCGATTTATCCGAATGTATGAACGGGGACAGTCGCTTTACATAGTCCCACAAAAGCTCTTTTGTTAAATTATAATCTTCTGCGTCCTTTTCCGTCCAGTTGGGATATACATAATCGATAGCTTCTTGCAAATCTTTCTCTTGAATACTTTCGGTAAAACGGCTTAGGACTTCTAAAGTTCTGTCAATAACTTCTTTATTGGGATAAATATATTTATCGGCATCATTTCTTTCAGTAAACACAAAGCAAGGGCAAATTCCTTTTTTGCGTTCTCGGTTTACTCGTCCAAATCGTTGAATCAAGGCATCAATAGGTGCAGGTTCTGTATAAATAACATCATAATCAATATCCAAACTCACTTCTATGGCTTGTGTCCCAACGAGCAGTTTTACATTATCTTCTTTTAACTTCGATTCATTCACATTTCTGTCAAAAGCATTAAAACTTCCATGCAATAATACCTTATTTTCCGAGCGTAGTTCCGCATAAACTTTTTGAGCTTGTTCTACCGTATTACACACTACCAGAACTTTTTTGTCTCTATTCAAATCAGTCTGAATAAGACTTGTATTTTGTGACAACAAGCCGTCTTTTAAGATTACTCTGTGGCGAGTAAATTGTTGGTACAATTTGTCCTTTGCTGATATTTCGGTATATGAACCAATGGCTTTTTGTAATTCTGTTTTTAAAAATCGTGGCAGTGTTGCCGTCATTACAAATACTTTCACGCCCAGATATTTTACCGCAAATTCTATTAACACAACTATTTGAGCAAACACATTGGGGTTATATGCGTGTATTTCATCAAAAATAAAGTAACCTCCCGCCCATTCAAATATGCCTTTTTCAAATCCTTTCAAACCGAAAATATGCTTCAATAATTGAAATGGCGTAGCAATTTTTAGAGGTGTAACAATCGTCTGATAGGCTGCTTTAATCTTGTGTATAAAATCAATTCGCTCGTCTTTTGAAATATCGGAATGTTCTCGCTCAATTAAACTGTCAAGATAAGCGGATAATTTTCCATGAAGCAATCCAACCTTACTTTTATCTCCCAAATCTGTTCTAAGTCTTTCATACATAGCATTGATAGAGGCGGTGAACGGCAATATATAAAACACCCGACCCTGTCCCGATACCTGCATTTGTTTCTGCAACCACAACATCGCCGACTCTGTTTTACCTGAACCAGTTGGAGCTGTCAATATCACGTTGCCTGTGGCTTGTGAAGATTCTTTTTGATGAGGATAGAAATCAAAACCTTTCGTCAGTAAGTCATTGTGCTTATCGGATAAATAATGGAAATCACTGTCGAACAATGTTCTAATTTCAAAAATGGACGCAGACGACAAATGGTCGCATTGCTTGAAAGCGCCTAACAGCAATAGCAATGTAAAATAATTTGAATGTTCCAAATGAGTGGGATTCTTCAGAAAATTGTGTATTAATTCGTTCGGTAATTTTGCATTGAGATTGAATAAATGTAAGCCGTATTCTTTCATTAACGAAATGACATATTCCGAATTTAAACACCGTTTAAATTCATCTTCAAAAGAGAGTTTGTTATCATCTTCAAAGTCTAACGCAAATGAATTACTGTTCGCTTGTTTGTATGAACGTCCAATAAAACAAAGTAGCTCATCATATCTTCTGTGGTGACCGGCAACGACTTGCTTTATAAGCGTTTTGTCTGCATCTTCAATTTCCAAAGCTTCAATGAAAGGTATTGAATATAACTCATGTCTTTGGCTATACCATTTATTTGACAGTTTGTGCAACATCCGCTGAAATTCAATATGCGATTTACCTAAATCATGGCAAATAACGCATAAACGAAGCAATTCCCAAAAATGCTCAACATTCTTGACAGGTAAATTTGGGAACACTATTTTCAATAATTCTTGAATAGTAAGTCCTTCTTCCACGTGTTGTTTCAACAAAATCGGAGGGTCTGACTTTGCCAAAATCTCGGTGAAGTGAATATGTTTTACCGTATTACTCATAAAAGGAACTAAAATCCAATTCATGGAAATAGATATGGACTTCTTTGTTGGAAGGAAGATAATCAACGCAGGCAGGCAAATTTGTCTGTCCATCGGAAGCATTACAGCTAATTACAGAATAAGCTTCTGTTCCTAAATTGTTTCGAGGAATGGTATCGGAAAAATATTTAGGCAAAGGCTGTATCAATCCGGGCAAATAATTTCCAATAAAAGGAATAATCTGCCCTTTTATTTTATTTGCTCTTGTTATTTCCGTTAATTCGATCTCTTTGATTTCATTAACTGTTGCTAAATCATTGCTCCGCCCCAACAATAACGGATAAACAGGCAAACGGAAATAATCGGAAATTTCCTTTTCCTGTACATAAAGTATCAAATGGTTATTAAAAAGAAATTCTCTATTTATAACATTTGATTTGGTTGAATTTTTCGGATAACCTTTTTCATGCGCTTCAATTTGATAAATGGTTTCCAAATCAACCGACTTGGCTTCAAATTCAAAATAATAACCGATATTTAAATATGAAGGTTTAATATATTTACCTGAAGCCGAATTGATTAATCCCAAAACTGTACTAAGCGGTGGAACTTCAAGAGTAGGTTGAAATCCCGAAATCAAATTCGGATATTTGAAACTTGAAGTCCACGCCGTTATATCAATTTTGAAAACTTTCATATTACAGTTGTTTTTTCAGTTGTTCCGTATATTTGTCGATGGCTTCATTGATTGTCAGAACTTTCACATTGGGATATTCCGTTTCCAACGCGCTCAATTCATTCGCCTTATTGTCGAAAAATCCTGAACGGCGACCAATAAAAACAGTTCCTTGAAAATCGTTTTTGTAATCACTCAAAACTTCTTTAAGAGCGCTAATATTCAAATCTATAATATCATCTTTGATTCCACCGGAAGAAGCAATATGCGAAAACGGATGATTTCCACTGTTTAAAGTCGCTAAAACAATAAACTTGGGCGTAACATCTCCCATATTATTGGTTTGCATGGCGCCTCCGGAAATATTTTTTAATGCTAAAATTGTTTCGGTAATTCTCTTTTCGCGAACATCGGGAGCCAAACGAACTAATTTATAAGGATTCCCTTTTTCATTTTTCAAAAATCGGTCATCAATTTCAGTAGCGCCATTTTCCAATGCCTGTTTTTTCAACGCTTCCGTCAAATTTTTAAATCCTGTTTTGTTATAGGTTGCAAACGTGCCTGCTTGTTCCAAATCAAGACTGAACATGCCTTTCATAATAGCGCTGTATTCTTGCTTACCATAAGGAACCGAATCGGCATCTTGACGTGCCATGCTTGACCAATTCTCAACAGGTGTTACAGCCCCCACAGAAACAAGAACAGAATTTTTCAATGGAGAAACTCGAGTAACAGTAATATTCTCCTTTTTCGTCTTTCCTTTTTCATCCACTATTTCTTCCGCCGCCGCCTTCATATAACCGAAAATATCATCATCGGCATATTTTATTGGATCTGCTGCAGTAAAGGCTATTTTACTGTCTCTTGTAATTGGCGATAATTCCCAATTGAAAGTCTTTTGCAGCGTATCGCGCCACCAGTAACGCCATGCCTGTCCGGAAACATAAACATAACTTTTACCTTCTTTATAAATACGTTTTGTACCGACAGCATTGTCGAAATTGCTTTGTGTGTTTTTGCCTGCATTATTTAACGCAACCACATCTACATCAATAAGGATAAATCCCTGTGCTTTTAAATTATTCATAATATTCAATTTTTATATTTATTCTTCTTCTTCATTGGACGATTCATCATCAAGTAATTCTGCTTCGACACGAATGTTTTTTGCATGAAGTTCCTGATAAATGGCAAAAAGTAAAATATCTCGTATGTTTCGCCACGATATATCGTCCGGGAACAGATAGTTGATCAATTCATCTACTGTTATTTTTGGGTTCTCCGCTCCATCGTTATAATTTTTTACCACTACTTTCTTCAAAAAGAAACGACGAAGTTCATAAGGGTTTTTAAAACCATCCAAGGCTTTAATGTGTTTTTTGATAGCATCTTCATCCGTATTTGTTAGAAAAAGAGCTAATTCTTTGATTTTGTTTAATGTTTCCTGTTTCATATTTCGTATGTATTTTTGATATATTTCGACAATATTAAAATTAAATTTATGGTTCCTCCCCCATTTCTTAAACTGCCTCAATAAGGAGTTTCCATTAAGTAAGTTATCTAACACCGTATTACGCCACGTTTTATAATCATCAAAAGCGAATTGTTCCACGCTATTTTTCTTGACAAGTTCATAAACGGAAGTAGAATGGTTATATTTTGCCCCTTTATATTTTGAGTTAGTATAATGAGCCATCAGAAAAGGCTGCCAGTCGGATTTTAAGACATTATTTTGACACGCAGAATAAAATCTAAAAACATTTGTCGGTAACTTGTATATTACGATATCCGGACTTGCCCCGAAATTAGTGAAATGATACAGTGTTAAAGACAAATTTTTAGTATCGTTCGTTGCTATGCTTAAACGATTGATAAACAAATTATCAACAAAGCGAAACAATGCGTTTGCAGGTATTCCATATTCCGATTTCAACACACCGCAGGAAGAAGTCATGGCAATATTTCCATCATTTGCTTTACAATTCTGTTCTACAAAAAAAGTATTTACATCTTTGTCATTGCCATGAATAACGGCAATGCGTCCGCCGACAAATACTGAACCGTAAGGAATAAAAAACATTCGGATAAGCATTTCCTTTGAAAGCATCATTCCCTGTTGAAAATTAGGATGAAAATTCACAAATCCACCTGAACCCGACATCAGAGAGTTATCTCTACCGGCTTTGAATAATTTTGTTTTTCGTCCACTTATTCTGCAAAATCCAATTTCATGATTAGAAGTTTCACTCAAAAGAGATTTAAAATATTTGGTTGTTTCGGACAGTTTCACTGCTTCTTTAAATGCAGGTTGTGTTATTGTCGAATTGAGAAAAAAAGGATTGATTTT
>JAISRS010000049.1 GCA_031273485.1 Prevotellaceae bacterium | reverse complement strand
GGTTTTTCGCCTGCAATGGAATTTTCAAAAGCATTTCCGCAGGCAATGGTAGCGGAAATTATGTATTTGGGATATTTTTCATATTATGTGATATTTACATTTACCTTTCTTTACTTCTTTTTCACCGGACACAGTCAGTCGGAGCGGGCGATGTTTTACTGTTTGTGTTCGTTTTTTATTTTTTATCTGATATTTATATTTGTTCCGGTATCGGGACCGCAGTTTTATTATCCCTTTCCCCACAATCAGGTCCCGGAGGGATATTTTTTCGGCGCATTGATGCGATTCATACAGGCTTCGGGCGAACAGCCTACGGGCGCATTTCCAAGTTCGCATGTGGGATTAACAATGATTGCAATGTATTTGCTGTTCAGAAACGCCGGAAAATGTTTTTTCATAATCCTTCCGTTCGCAATTATTCTTGTTGCTTCAACCGTTTACATCAAAGCTCATTATTTGATAGACGTAATCGCCGCCTTTATCCTTACCCCCGTAATATTTATGCTGAGTAAAAAGATATACAAACTCATGGAAGTGAGAAGTTAGAAATGGGCGCTCTTCATTTGTTTTTGAGGCAGAACTAAGGTTTTTATACTTCGTAAAGAAACGACATTTAAAAACGTAAAGACGCAGTCAAACCTCAGTTCGACGCAGTCAAATACACCAAAAAACCGTGTGATTCGCGGATTAAAAAAATCAATCAAGGATTAAAAATTCGTGGAAATTTGTGTAATTCGTATAATTGACTGCATCGAACTTACGTTTCGCTGATTAAAGATTCGTATAATTCGTGGATTATTTCACACTTTTTTTCTCAGGCATCGACATCAAATAAGTTTATGAGAATAAGTGTATTTAACGATACTTACAATTGTTTGTTCAATAATATCAATCAATTATTTCAGGGAAATTATCTTGCGTATTGAATTTATTTATACTTTTGCCTGTAGATTATTTACTTGAAAAATGTTTTTTTATATGAAAAGAAGAGAATTCTTGACGAATACGGCTCTTTTAGGAGCCGGAGCTACTATGGGGGTATCCTCCGCTTTAATGACTTCCTGTAAACCGGAAGCATCAAATGTTAAACAATATACAAAAGAGGAACTCGGAATGTTCTCCTTTGTTGATATTGCACCCGACGGGAAGCCATTAAAGGCAGCCTTAGTGGGATGTGGAGATCGCGGTACAGGCGCCGCCACTCAATTTCTTAAAGCAGGTCCCAAGGTTTCTATTATTGCTTTGGCAGATTTGTTTCCCGACCGGATGGGGCATTGCCTCGAAGAACTGAAAAAGAGAAATAACGAAGTGCCTGAAGCCAATCGTTTCATTGGATTTGACGCATACAAAAAAGTGTTGGCAATGCCCGAAATTGACGTTGTGCTGCTTTGTACGCCAACTCATTTCCGCCCCGAACACTTTGAGGCGGCAGTAAAAGCAGGGAAACATATCTTTATGGAAAAACCCTGCGCCGTAGATCCCACAGGCATCCGCACAGTGCTTGCAGCAGCTAAAATTGCTACAACAAAAGGTTTAACCGTTATTACCGGAAATCAGCGCAGACACAGCAAAGACTACTGGGAAGCATATCTGCAGGTTAAAAACGGATTGATTGGAGATATTGTTTCGGGAGCTGCACACTGGAATCAGGGAGCATGGTGGAATCAGGTTAAACGCCCGGAATGGACGGATATGGAATATTGCATCAGAAACTGGTTTAACATCAAATGGCTAAGCGGTGACCATATCCTGGATCAGGCTATCCACAATATTGACATCGTTACCTGGTTCATGGACGATCGCCCCGTAAAAGCAGTCGGTTTCGGAGGCAGAGCAAGACGTTTAACAGGCGATATTTTTGACTTCTTTAGCGTTGATTATTACTATAACAACAATAAAAGAATGTTAGCCACAGCTCGCCAAATCGACGGTTGCGACGGAAATGTATCCGAACAGATATATGGAACCAAAGGAGTTGTGAAATTAGGCGGAGCCAAAATAGAAGACTATAACGGAAACGTTCTGTGGGCTTACGACTATAAGGCTAATCCCGTTAAAAATCCGTATGACCAGGAACATATACATCTGGTAGAATCAATCCGCCTTAACAAAAAAATCAATCAGGCGGAAGCGCTTGCATACTCTACTCAAGTTGCAATTTTGGGACGCGAAGCCGCATATACCGGCAAAGCGCTGTCGTGGGACGAAACTTTAAATTCTTCGTTACGCTATGGTCCGGAAACTTACGAACTTGGACCTCTTCCCGATTATAAGGAAGGTGAAGCTCCAAGACCCGGAAAAGACCCCGGAAATCCAAGAACATAAACTCTGCAAGTTTTGAATATTACTTTATAATGAACCGGATAAACCGAATACAATTACATTTCTGTTTATCCGGCTTTTTTGTCGACACACGGATGCCAAACCAGGCATATTCCACAACAGAAAAAATCATAATTTCATATCCAGCAGGAGAAAATTAATTACAGGTGTACGAAAAAAATCCTCTGTTCGTCATCGCGTTTCGCTATACCAAACAGAAGAAGTGGAATCAGTTGATTCCGGGTACGAAATATTTACTTTGGGGATTATAGGGTGCGACAAAAATCACGCAGATAAAAGAAAAGGAATTTTTGTCGTACACCCAAGTAGAAATTATTTGAATTTACAGCCGAATCTCACTCCGGTGAGAAACATCACGCCTCTGTAACCGGGCGAAATCATGCTGCTATCGAATCGTTCGCCGAATTTATCTGATCTGAAACTCAGTCTGTATCCAAGTCCTACATACATATCAAACAGAAAATAAGGAGTTGGTATTTGGTATCCGATGTAGGTATTTAGTCCGGCTCTATTGATATTCTGCTTTGCGTTGCCATATTCGTGCGTATGGTATGTTAAATCGTATTCCGTGTATGAATTCCATATATCGCCTCGATAATTGATTCGATAATGCGTATAGGTACATCCTGCGGCAACATAAAAAGATTCTTTCGGGTTGAAGAAATATTTGTAGTTAAGGTCCAACCCTATGCCGAAAAGACCGGATAACTCTTCGCCGGACATTAAATAAGAGTTGTATTCATCGTCTTTTGGAACCCAATACACCGAAGGGGATATTTGTAACCATGAGGGCGAACGCTTAATTCTTTTTTCAAAATCCAGCCTGATACCGCTATTAAATAAATACATCGGCTGCATTGCTGCCGTATATTGCATTTCCAAATGCGGCAATTTTTCTTCCTGCGCCGAAACGGTTATTGTAATAAAAGATAAAATAAATGCTATCGAAATCTTATTCATAATTATATTGTTGTTTAATTATTGTTTAACTGTTTCTATTTTACTCAAGAACTTCAGTGTTTGTCCCGTGTAGTCAAACTGGAATATTCCGTTGGAGGCAACAAGTATCAGTAATCCGTCAACAGGTATCACGTCATAAGCATTAGTAACATCGACGTTTGCCGAATAGTTGTCTTCCATCCACTGCGGAGATTCGGGGTCAGTTAAATCATATACTTTTAACCCCCTGTCGCAAATAAACAGTTTGTTTCCATCGATTCCCAATCCCAAAGGAGATGTAAGTCGTATTTCTTTCACACATTCGGGATTTCTCAGGTTGGATATATCGTATATTTGCAACATGTTACTGCGGACTCCGCACCTTATATTATTTGAGTTAAGGGTGACGTAGGCATATTTTCCGTTAGCCACCACAGGGTCGCAACTTGTGATATGCCAGACTGAGGATAAAAGTTGCGGCTGCGGTTTCGATATGTCGTATATGTACATGCCAATCTGTGAACCGATGAATAACAATGTGTCCATAGGGAAGATGGTTTCTACTCCGAAATTCAAATACTCGGTTCTGTTTTCATAAAATACAGGTTTTTTGGGATCGGATATTCCGAATGTTTTCAAAGTATTGTTGTCCACTACATATAATATGTCGCCGGATACACAAAATCTTGCCATGGAACCTCCTTTACCGGTGGAAGATTCTGCTCCCCCCATTGAACTGTCGCTTTTGGAGCAGGCTGTAATCAACAACGCACAAATGATCGTGATTAGCGGGATTGTATATAAATTTTTCATCTTATAAATTGTTTAATGTTTAACCCATTCTACTAAAATAAAATTTTCGGGACGATTACCGTATCCATAAATATAACCTTCCGGAGATATTGGTTCGGGGAGAACATTTCTGATTCTGCTTGTTTCTTCTTTTTCCTTTAAATCGAAACTGACCAGATCCACCGCATTATCTATGTAGATAATATCTCCTTTGATTGCCATGTCCAGGCATCCGGGCGCTACAATAAATCCTTTTTTTACAGGATTTTCAGGGTTGCTGTTGTCTATCACATGTATGCCTTTGTATTTTTCATTGATATACAAATAAGGATGTTTGTAATAGATTTTTCCTGGATTTTTACATTCTTTTACGGTTTCTATATAGAAAACCGATTTTTCCAAATTCGCCCTGTCCATATAGACTGCCGAATAGGAATCTGTGCTGCTTGAGGTTCCCTGAAATACAAGGATTACAAGAAAGATTAGAAATAATAAACTTTTTTTCATATTTACAAAGATTTTTTATTGTTTAACAATTAATATATATTTCATTTACGTGATGATTTAATGGATATAGCAGTTGCATAAATTACCGAACTTTTTTACTAAGAACATTACTCATTGCGTGTCCTGCGATTTGTTTCCTATGCGCTTACTATTGTAATATCTCCCGCCTGTTCCCATTTGATGCGGTCGTCCCAGCTTGTTTGTTGTGTTTTTGGGCGACGGTCGAAAACAACCAGATATGCGGATGCGCCGGAGTCGATTTTATCCCGATACGTTTGTATCTGTTCCAGACCTTCCTCTATGACCATTTTGGGTGTTTCGTACGAATGCACTATTTTGACTTCGATAATATACCAGATGCCTTGATACTCCACAGCCAAATCCATGCGACCCCGTCCGGCGGCATATTCCCGTTCGATGCGTCCGCCGCCGTTGAGAATGCGTTGCAGAAACGCCATCAGCAGCAGGTGGGGAAAGGCTTCGGTATAGTCCGATTTCTGCTCCCATATCTCCGAATGGCGACGCCAGAATTTCTGAAATTCCTTCAGCAGTCTGTCCATGTCCGGTGTGCCGTCGGGTTTTTGCCATTGCCAGGTCGGGAGCGGTATCGCCAGTTGTGTACCGTAGGTGATGTGTCGCGCAATAACTTCCCTGTAGATGGGGTTGGCTATGGCGGGAGTATTTCCGTTTTCAAGGGTTACGAGACCCAAATCCATGCAGATACGGAACGGTTCGCCTCCGGCAAGCAACGGGTCGGGTTCGCCGGTAATAAGCGATTCAATGACAGCGCGTATTTCGGGACTTTCCAGTCGCACAGCCAAAGCATCCAGATGAGTTTCACGCGCTTCTATCATCTGCTCCCTTGCCAGACGCACGTGTTCCAGCGTGACGGTTTCGGTGCTGTCTTCGTCCAATATTCGCAGTGTGGCTCTTTTGAACAGTGAGTTCACTATCCAGGGCTGTCCCTTTGACTGTTCATACACGTAATCCAACGCCTCCTGCGTGATTTGCTGACCGGTTTCCGCCGTCCGCTGGGCAAAAAGTTTTGTTATGTCGCTTTTACTGAAATTGGAGAGTTTCGCCGAATCTTCCTTGATATTGAACGGCGACCCGGGATTGACCGATGTACCGTTTTTGGATTTCATGATATAATCCTTCAAATCGCGCATGCCCACCAGAGCTATTGACACCGGAAATTTGCCCGCCCCGCGCGAGGCAAATCCTCCGCGCAACTGACGCAGAAAACTTATCATTGCGTCATCGGTCAAAACATCCACTTCATCAAACAGTACAATCAACGGTTTGGGGGCGACCATTGCAGCCCAGTTGCCCAGAATATTACTCAACATGCTGCTTACATCCGTTGTAGTTACTTCCGGTACCGCCAATTCTGCCATGTGTGTATATTCCCTGATGGCATTGCAGATGGATGGCATTGCTTTTTCCGGTACGGATTGCCCCTGACAGCGTTCTACGCTTACATAACAGGCAACGGCTTCGCCGCCCGAATTGATTTCGCGCATCCAGCTTTGCAGAAGTGTGGTTTTACCCGTCTGGCGGGGCGCATGAAGTATCCAGTAAAGTTCATCTCTGATGTAACGGTTCAATTGAGCGCCTACCAAACGCTCTGCCGGAGGAAGCATATAATGTCTGTCCGGATTGCAGGGTCCTGTGGTATTAAAAAATCTAATTCTTTCCATATTATTATTCATATTTACTATTTTATTATTTTTGAGTGCAAATGTACATAAAAATTTTCGATTACAACATTTCATATATATGAAAGATTTTTTTGTTCATAACCAAGTATATATAAGTTAGAATAAAAAAAAATATACAAAACAGGATACTAATTCAGCGATATACAAAAAAAAATATATATTTTTGTATTCAAAGTTAGCAAGAAACGACGAAACAGAAAGTAAAAAAATTAATAGCTAATGACAGGATAGAAAGTATTGTAAAACAGCAAATATAAAGAAAGTGTTAGCTTTATTCTTGCCACTGAAATCTCGACAATTTCAACGATATCAGGAATAAGTTGTTAAACGCTCACGGTTCTGCGTGGGTGTAACTTATTTAATATCGTGGGTAGTCGAGAACCTCAGAGGCGAATACAGTTACAGTCCCACGCTTTTTTATTATTAAACATTTAAAGTTAAACCGGCGACGGCGGGGCTGACAGCCATGAAACAAAATTGTGTTATGAAAACATTTGGAATGGATTGGGCAAAAACCCCGATGATGCTTCTTGTGTCGAGCATGATTGCCGGCGACAATGACAAAGACAGCGCTAATGATTCCGACAGTCCGGCGCCCGACCCGGAAGGAACAGTGACAGCGAACATCTCCAGAAACACGGGAATAGATATTACAAACAACGGCGCCAAATACGGTAACATAAAATGGATAAGTCCGTATAATTTTTCTTTGGAGGGAAACAGTTATCCTTCCTACAGTTCTGTTTCCATTTGCGATTTGGGAACCATGCGCGGACTCGGCGATATTGTCGCTATTCCTTCAACGGGTTTTACTGCTCCCGCCGGTGAAAATACTTCGATAGTCTGTAAACCCGGACATGGATATCTGGTGAGTTTCAACGCAAATTATCAATATATCAGAAACTGTATTATATATGTCCGCATCTATGTAGTGGAATCTGTTGTAAACATAACGGGCGGCATCACAGGAGCAAAAGTGAAATATCAGTACCCTTTTGAACAGACCGCTCTCCGGCTATCGACATACAATTTGAAATTTGCGGCAGAAGACGACATCCCTCAAACAGTTGAAATTATCACAGATACTCCCTCATGGAACCATATTCCGGAGGACTGGACAAATATCACCGTAAATAATAATACTCTTTCGATTTCGGTAACACCCAATACAACAGAACACGACAGGGATGGATATATATTGATTGTTGCCGGTGAAAAAATACAGAGCATCAGAATAGACCAGAGCAGGCGAGGGTAAAAGAACATACTTTGAATTAATTTAGAAGTTCCCTTAAATAAAATTGAGTAAAAACGGGTGGTCGAGCAGGCTTGAGGTGAGATTTCTTAAGCCTGCTCGACCACCCGCATGTTTCCGGTTGGAAAAATGAAAATGTTTTCAGTCTTTTTCATGTTTCCGGTTGGAAAAGTGGAAAAGTTTGTAGTCTTTTTCATGTTTCCTGTTGGAAAAGTAGAAAAGTCCGCAGTCTTTTTCATGTTTCCTGTTGGAAAAGTGGAAAAGTCCGCAGTCTTTTTCATATTTCCTGTTGGAAAAGTAGAAAAGTCCGCAGTCTTTTTCATATTTTCTGTTGGAAAAGTGGAAAAGACCGAGTCTTTTTCATGTTTCCAGTTGGAAAAATGGTTTTCGCTGCAGAGATTTTCATGTTTCCGGTTGGAAAAATGGTTTTCGCTGCAGAGATTTTCACTTTTCCGGTTTTCAGCTCATTTTTGAGAATCATTTTTTCTGTTTTTAATTTATTACTCAAAGCACAGACTGTTGTTTTTTCTTTTACTTTCTCAAACATCATATCGTCGTTATCCCGCAGTGCGGGATAACGACGATATGATGTTTGTTGTACACCCGGTGGAGTTTGATGAAGATAATCCGGAAATATGTTACATGAAAGCGGTTTAGTATCGGGGGACTTCTAAAAACTGCTTTTTCTGCGTTCAATGTTAATTTTATTAATTTTTAAACCATCATTTACAATTGGTAAACTCCGGTTTAAAAATCTTGTCCGCCCTGAAAAATCAAGTTTTTAGAAGTCCCCTTGACTTAAGCTCTGTTCTTCCCTGTGTTTTCTTAAAACAACGCCCCTGTTTCCGGCGCTTGAGATATGCCAAGGTGGGAATAAGCCAAGGGGGTTATTTCCCGTCCGCGAGGGGTTCTTTGCAGGAATCCTTCCTTGATTAGAAACGGTTCGTAAACTTCTTCGATGGTTCCGGAATCTTCACCTACGGCGGTTGAGATGGTATTCAATCCCACAGGACCGCCCTTGAATTTGTGGATAATTGTGGTAAGAATCTTATTGTCCATGCTGTCAAGTCCGCGTTTATCAATATTTAGAGCGTCGAGGGCGTATCGCGTTATTTCCAAATCTATCACACCACATCCTTTTACTTGTGCAAAATCGCGTACGCGTCTCAAAAGAGCATTGCATATACGTGGAGTTCCCCTGCTGCGCAAGGCTATTTCGTTTGCCGCATCGTCGTTGATTACCGTATTCAAGATAGTAGAACTTCTTTTTATGATATAAAAAAGCGTTGTGGCATCGTAGTATTCCAAATGGCACTGAATACCGAAACGCGCCCGCAGGGGACTTGTGAGCAAGCCGCTGCGAGTGGTAGCTCCCACCAGGGTGAACGGATTCAGAGATATTTGTATCGAACGGGCGCTTGGACCCTTGTCAAGCATAATATCTATTGTGAAATCTTCCATTGCCGAATACAGGTATTCTTCAACAACGGGGCTTAAACGATGTATTTCATCAATAAACAAAACTTGTTTCGGTTCGAGATTTGTCAATAATCCGGCTAAATCCCCCGGTTTGTCGAGCACGGGACCCGAAGTTGTTTTCATCGACACTCCGAGTTCGTTGCTGATAATTCCCGCCAAAGTGGTTTTTCCCAAGCCCGGAGGTCCGTGCAGCAGAACGTGGTCTAAAGTTTCGTTTCGCATCAATGCCGCTTTAACAAAGACTTTCAGATTTTCCAAAATCTTGTCCTGTCCGCTGAATTCTCCAAAACCATGCGGACGTATTTTATTTTCAAAATCAGGACTTACCTGTGTTTTTTCTTTTTGAGGATCGAATGTTTCCATTGCGTCTTAATCTATAACAATCTATTTTTAATTTCTTGAAATTGACTTCCTTCTTTGAACCAAAAAGTTTGAAATCCCGCCAGGTTTCCGGCATCTGTGTTTGCCCGACTGTCGTCGATAAACAGTGTTTCCGACGGATTTACGCCCGACAGTTTTATGGTTTTATGAAATATTTCGATGTCGGGTTTCATGCAGCCCAATTTGTATGACAGATACATTTCGTCGAAATAATAATTCAATGGTTTACCTGCCGGAGAAAACGTGTTTGATTGCGCCCATTCCATAATAATTGCGTTGGTGTTACTCAACAAAAACACTTTATACTCACGGCGAAGTTCCGATATGAAATCCAGTTTTTCCTGTTTCACCGGCAGCAGAAAATCGAGCCACCCCTGGTCAATATCTTCGTTTTTCACCGGTCGACCAATCAATTTACGGATTTCGGCATAGAAATCTTCACGTGAAATGCTTCCTTCTTCAATTTTCAGGAAAATGCCTTTTTGCCGGTACGGGTCAATCAATTCTTCGATATTGTGAAGCCCTATTTCTTTAAACTTTTTTACGGCTCCAGCCCTGTTGATGTCGAGTATAACCCCGCCTAAATCAAAAATAATGTTCTTTATTTTAGTCATGTATAAAAATATTTATATTTCATTTTCATTGATGATTTCAAAATCGTTAATGTTTTTATCGCTGATTTTTAAATCCGAAAGAATCTAATATCGCTTTCATTTTATTCAAGGATAACTGCCCGTTTGCAAGCGGTTTGTCGTCGGAAATAGCGGCATAGGTGTACGGCGCTCCCAAAAACACGCAGGCAGCCCGCGTTATCAAGCCCGCTTCGCCCATGGCAAAAGCCACTAAGTTTGTGTGCGGAGATACGTTATCATATAACGAAAGCGCTCTTGCGGCATCCGCCTTGCTGTTGGCTGTTGTTACCAATTTCACAATATCGGCGCCCTGCTGCGTGCAAGTGTCTATAATTTTCAGCATTTCGTCCAAAGAGGGCGTATGCTGAAAATTATGGTAGGAGATTATCAGTTTACAGTCATTTTTACTTATTTCTTTCGCAACGGTTTCCTTGAAATCCCTGTCTGTTTCCGTTTCAACATCAACAAATTTTGCTCCCGAACGTATTGCGTTCAACAGTTTCCCAAGTCGTGCCTCTCTGTCATAGAAACCTTCTCTGCAGGTTGCTATCAGCTCTTTGCCGCAGGCAAACACCGACGCTGCCTCCAAATCGCTGATTTGGGATATATCCAGACGGATTTCGGCGAAGTCTGTTTTGTCTAAAACACAGAGGATATCTTTGTAAGATTTTTCTCCAACAGATACGCAAACAGGCGCAACGGTTTTAATAGAATTTTTAATTAAATTCGTCATTTTTGTTTTTTTTTATCATTCGCAAAAGTACAACAAATAATTAGACTGATAAGTCTATGTGATATATTTTTCCTCCGAACGCTTATTCGTAATGCGTCAAATTGCAGTATAATTACCTCTGTATAAAACACTAACTTTTGGGTAGGGTGACCAAAGGGGATCGAACCCTCGACCTTCAGAGCCACAATCTGACGCTCTAACCAACTGAGCTACGGCCACCATTTTTTGCTCAAAAAAGCACGCAAAGGTAATACATTTTTCAAACTTTGAAAAAATATTTTCGAGAATTAACCCCAAACAGCAAATATCGAACTGCAAATTACTGCGGATTTAAAATCCTGCGGATTTTTTTTAATCCACGAATTACACGAATCACACGAATTTTTATTCATGAATTTTATCGAATTACACGAATTAAAATCCTGCGGATTTTTTCGCTTCGCCGTTCGTAATTCGTAATTCATTTCAGTTTTATTTCAGTTTTGTATTGTAATTTTGCGTTGTAATTAAAATTTAAAATAGATAAAAGTTATGAAAAAAATTAGTTTATTGTTAGTATGTTTTGCCATTACAACAGCGGCATTTGCCGACAAGGATAAAGCCATTTCCGTTGACAAACTTCCCGCCGGAGCAAAACAGTTTATCGAAACGCATTTTGCCGCCTCAAAGGTAGCGCTTGCAAAAGTGGAAACGGATTTCATGGACAAAACCTACAAAGTTGTGTTTGTTGATGGAAGTAAAGTGGAATTTAACAGAAAAGGCGAATGGAAAGATGTGGATTGCAAATACTCGCAAGTTCCGTCGGCGATAATTCCGCAAAAAATACGCGAATACGTCATCGCCAACCACCCGGACGCGAAAATCATCGAAATAGACCGCGACAGGCGCGATTACGAAATCAAACTACATAATGGCTTGGAATTGAAATTCGATTTGAAGTTTAATTTAATCGACATTGACAGTTAAGAAACAGTTATTAGACATTAGCCTATAAAACCGATAGCCGCAAAAGAAATCCTGCGGCTATCTTTTTTGTGCGCCGTGCATTAAAAACAATTGGAAAAATGCTTCTCACTATAGTGAGAAGCATAAAAACAATCGGAAAGTTGAATTAAACCCTAAGCCGGACAAGCCGGAATCAAAAAGGGAAGAATATAGAAAAGACGTATTTTTGCGATGGTCAAAAAAAACTGACATTCCGGCAGTATAATAAAAATAATGTCGAATTTCACACGCAGTCTAAGTCCATTATGGTTTTTATATCTATGAGGTAGAAAGTAGAAAGTAGAAATTATTTTAACGAAAAGTTGCTTCTTCCTTCTTCCTGCCTTATAACTTCTCTCAAAGTCCCACAATGGTAATTGTTTTTCCATCTATTGTTTCTTTTTTCATAAACAGTTTTTTGTCCCATTTCACTGTTGTACGTCGGTCGAAGACGGCGAGCCAGCCTTCTTTGCAGCCGAGGGTATCCATGTAGCGAGCGATTTGTTCTATGCCTTTTTCCACGTATTTTGTTCCGTAACGTATTTTGAGTTCTATGGGGTATTTACGGTTTTCGTAAATCAGGCAGATGTCCAAACGACCCGTACCTGCCGCCATGTCGCGACGAATTTGTCCTCCGCCGTTGATGACCCGTTGCAGAAATGCCATCAGTATTAAATGTGGAGCCGCTTCTTTGTAATCAAACTTTTCTTTCCATATTGCGCTGTGTGTTTGCCAGAACTGCTGGAAATCGCGCATCAGGAAATCCACGTCTACGCGTCCGTTTTTGAGGTAGCGGGGCATTTGGTAGGGATATTTTTTATCAAG
>JAISRS010000039.1 GCA_031273485.1 Prevotellaceae bacterium | reverse complement strand
CGCAAAAGATTTCGTGCCGTAACGCTCAACGAAAACGCATGGCTGCAAGGTGCGCCGGTCGCCATACGTTCCAAACTCAGGGAGATGCGCAGTCTGCACTACGAGTTAAAGAAGTTGAGCTTCGAATGGGTGCTTGGCGTCTATTATTACTATGCCCTCCGACCCGATAACGAATATTCCGACCTCAAACGGTTGCAGATGCTGAGAGAACAGGCAAACGAAGTCATCGCTCAGCACAACGCCGCCGCCCTGATGACGATTGTTAACTATATGTCCAATTTATTAATCGATCAAAGCACAGACACAGACACGGAAATACAAATCCCGGGAACGGGAATATCCTAAACAGATACACAAAGCTGAAAGGCATCACATCGCCGTAACTAAAAGCATGTCCCCGGTTTGCAGATTTTAAGGGTTTTAAGAATCTTAAGTGTCTTAAAACCCTGATGTCTGAGTGTATTGCACAAAACTGCGGAGATAAAAAATAGATACCGTTCCTTTGCGCAAAAACAGTCGAATTATACCGTTCTTTTGCGCCAAAAACAGTCGAATTATACCGTTCCTTTGCGCCAAAAATAGTCGAATTATACCGTTCTTTTGTGCCAAAAATAGTCGAATTATACCGTTCCTTTGCGCCAAAAATAGTCGAATTATACCGTTCCTTTGCGCCAAAAATAGTCGAATTATACCGTTCCTTTGTGCCAAAAATAGTCGAATTATACCGTTCCTTTAATGTCTGAACCTTGATTAAAGGATTTACTTGCTTTAAGAAATTCGTGTAATTACGTCGAACTTACGTTTCGTGGATAAAAGAAAGAAATCCGCAGGATTTCAATTCGTGTTAATTCGTAAAAATTCTGCGGATTTTCAATTTGTGTAATTCGTGTAATTCGTGGATAAAAGAAAAGAAATCCGCAGGATTTCAATTCGTGTTAATTCGTAAAAATTCTGCGGATTTTAAGTTCGTGTAATTCGTGTAATTCGTGGATAAAAGAAAGAAATCCGCAGGATTTCAATTCGTGTTAATTCGTAAAAATTCTGCGGATTTTAAGTTCGTGTAATTCGTGTAATTCGTGGATAAAAGAAAAGAAATCCGCAGGATTTCAATTCGTGGTAATTCCCCCCTTTGAGGGGATTAATTGGAGCGGCGCCTCATTGTAATTCGTTGATTTCGTCCATGTCGGTGATATTATTGAGTATGGCATAGACGGCGAGTCCCGACAGGGAGCGGATGCCTGTTTTTTCGATAATATTTTTGCGGTGAGTTATCACTGTGTGCGGGCTTATGACGAGTTTATCGGCGACTTCCTTGTTCGACATGCCTTTGAGCAGCAGTTTAAGGACATCCTTTTCGCGGTCGGTGAGTTTTTCGCCTGTATCCTGTTCTTTCTTTTGTTTATTGCGTATTTTATTCAGTATTACATTTTCCGGGTCGGTGATATAAATAATATTGTTGAACATAGCGTAAACCTCTCTTCCGAAATATTGATAAATCAGCCCTATGATTTGTGTTTTGTCCGAAATCTCGAATTTGGATTTCACCTTATCCAGGTCATTATCCTTCAATCTGTCGGGATTTATTATTATCAGTTCGGGTTTTTCGTCCTTAAACGCAAAATGCCAGTCGTCGATGCTTTCGAGTTTGGCTATCTGTTCACAAACATTATGAGATTTCAGCAAATACGTCAATCCCTCTTTGATTATTTGGGATTTTTCTATTATTGCAACATATTTATACATTGTGTGAATCAGTTTTTGATGTTTGTTTCCATATTTTTCACAAAAGGAACCAGGATGTTATCTTCTATTTGAGTATGATATGTTAGGTCCTGAGCAAGATTAATCAGATTGATCAGTATTTGTTTTCGATATTTCGACACCACCGACGGCGGGATATCTCTGATAAGTATTTTCTTCAATTCGCGCAGTTTTTGTTCTATATCCGTATGATTCCGTTCAAATTCACGGATCTTGAAATTCTTTTCCCGCCTGTTGCACAGTACGTTGTTAATATAGGGAAACACCTTTTCGTCTTCGTACAAAAAATGTGCGTCAACTTCTTTGATATACTCGTCAAAAAAGGCTACAAGGACTTTTCCTTTTCTGGTGGGTATTTCTTTGGAAAAGAGTTCTATCAGACCTTTGAGTTCGGGGATTTTCGAGTCTTTGAAATGATTGTGCGACGCCTGTAAAAACCGCAATAAATCGGGGATTTCCTCCTGTGACAACACTTTGGAAGGCGTCTCTTTGCAGTAAACCTGAATCACTACTTCAAAAGTGTTTGGCGCAATGTTGTATTCCAGCGCTATTTCCGCAACGGTTTTATCTCCCAGTCCTAACGATATGTTGAAATATTCCAAAACGCTAAGCAGGTTGGGATATTCTATAATCAGGTTAGTTAATCGGGAATTTCCCGAAATATTTGTATTTATTTCATACATTTTTTTCGTCTCCTGTATTGTTTATCTGTCAGTTATTCCGTTTTGAGTTCCGACGCCTGTTTTTGTCCAAGCCTGTCGGCGATACTGCCTTCATTAAAAATATCAATTGCTGTTTGTATTATTTTGTCGAACCGGTTATAAAAAAATCCCGACCCCAGCTGATCCAGAGAAGTCGCCTGTCCGACGTAGGCTTTTATCATCAAAGTCAGTGTTTTTTCCGAATTTTTGATTTCTTCCGCCGAACCCTTGACGCCTGCCTTATTCAGATAATCGTTAAATCCGTAATACGGATTATTCTTTTCCAGAAACTCTTCCAGCTGTTCCACATTCGTGATGCTGTTCAGCGCCTTTCGGTGTTTATCGGCAAACGAAACAGCGTAACCGTATATCAAATTCTTGCGACTGATGTCGAACACATAGTCATCCGGACGTTCGTAAGGTACAAACACATCGGGCATTATGCCGCCGCCGCCGTAAACGACCCGTCCGCCCATGGTGTAATATTTCGTACTGTCGGCAAGTTTGATACTGTCCACATTAGTGTATTCTCCCGCTGCGTATCTTCTCGACAGGTCGCCGAAATATTCATCCGTTTCCTTGCTTCCGTGTCCGTAATGTTTTTGAATCGAGCGTCCCGAAGGCGTGTAATACCGGCTTATGGTCAGTCGCAGGCTCGATTTGTCGGGCAATTCTATCATAGTCTGCACAAGTCCTTTACCAAACGAGCGTCGTCCTACGATAATCCCCCTGTCGTTGTCCTGCACGGCGCCTGCCAATATTTCGCTTGCGGAAGCCGAATGTTCGTTAATCAGCACCACTATGTTGTCCTTACCGCATTTACCCTCGCCTTCGGAGAAGATATCATATCGTGGCGACGCCCTTCCTTCGGTATATACCAGCAGACTTCTTTCGGAAAACAGTTCGCCTGTGATGGCGCTGACCTGGTCCAGCAGTCCGCCGAGGTTGTCCCTCAGGTCTAAAATCAGATTAGTCATTCCCTGCGAATGTAGCGAGTTGATGGTATAGATAAACTCCGAATAGGTGCTTTTCGCAAAGTTTGTTATTCTGACATATCCCGTATTTGGGTTAATCATATATGCGATGTCTATGCTTTTCAGCGTCACCGTACCGCGTGTTATATCAATGGGTAAGAGGGATGCGAGTCCTGTTCTTTTCACTTTTATTTGGACTTTGCTTCCTGCTTTGCCTCTCAAAATGGACACGATGGTATCTCTGTCGATATTTTTGCCGGCGATGTTAAAATCCCCCACTTCTATTATTCGATCTCCCGGATTTACGCCCGCTTTGGAGGAGGGTCCTCCCTGTATGACGTTTATAATAACCACCGTATCGTTCAGCATATAGAATGTTACGCCGATTCCCTCAAAATTTCCTTCCAGATGTTCATTGCTTTTTGCGAGTTCCGCCGCCGGGATATACACCGAATGAGGGTCGAGTTCTTTCAAAAGGTCAGGGATTCGGCTTGCCGCCAAACTGTCGATTGCTATGGAATCGACATAATATTTTGAGATATAGTCTATCACTGTGGACAGATTATTTTGTTTCGTTGTTGAGAAGCTGAATATTTTCGGTCCTCCCGACATTTTTCCCAATCTTGTGCCAACATACAAAGCCAACAGCACCATTGCCAGGATTAGTATGGGGCGCAAATAGTTTATACTTTTTTTCTGATCGTCTATATCTTTTTTCTGATCGTCTATATTTTTTTTATCCATTACCGTAATCTATAAAAATTCTAAATTTCTAAATAACATATTTCTATTCCTGCTTTTTTTAATAGTATCAGTCCGTCTTCTATGCGGTAGTTGTCGAAATACACAACTCTTTTTATTCCTGCCTGTATTATCAATTTTGCGCATTCGATGCAGGGCGAGGTTGTTACATACAGTGTTGCTCCATCGCTGCTGTTATTCGAGCGTGCTACTTTTGTTATCGCATTTGCTTCGGCATGAAGTACGTAGGGTTTTGTTGAACCCGATTCATCTTCGCAAACATTTTCAAATCCCGATGGCGTTCCGTTGTATCCGTCGGAGATAATCATTTTATCTTTAACTAATAAAGCTCCCACCTGTCGGCGTTTACAATAAGAATTTTTTGCCCACACACGAGCCATTTCCAGATACCGTTTGTCAAATTGTAATTGCTTATCGTACATTATACATATTTTTCATAACAATTTTGGTCGCAAAAGTAATTAAAAGTTCAATATAATCGGACATTTAATTACCGAAATTTAATAATCGCAAACCTAAATCCCTAAAGATTAACGAACACAAGTGGAGAAATTATGAATTATGAATGGTGAACTATGAACTATGAGAGTTTGCGCTTGCGCAGATTTACAACCCGCGCGCAAGAATACTCTATGTTTATTTCTAAGGTCTTTAAGGTCTTTAAGGAGTTTCAAATCCTTAAAGACTTTAAAGTCCTTAAAGACCTTAAAGTCCTTAAAACTCTTAGCGCCTGCTATTGTGGCGACAGGCTGGCTTGTCGAGGTGCGGCGACGAGGTCTATTGTTGTCAGTGACATGGAGAAGGTCTGTTCGGCACCGAAGCGCGGCACGTCGCTGACGTGGCTGAGGAAGGCGGCTTTGATGATGAATTGTTTGCCGTGCGAGCCTTCGGGCATGTGTATATCGTTGTACAGGCGGGTAGTGAACAAGCGACAGACTTCCGTTTTGCCGTCGGCGGCGGTGATGACTATCACTGCATTTTTCACTCTGTGAGGCCAGCCGTGCGCTGCCCGTGCGGCGTTTTCGCCTGCCGACCGGTCGATGACAACGCGGATGAAGTCTTCGTTGATGATTTTTACCTTGACTTCGGGTATAACGTTGGTGGCTTCGATGCGACCGTGATATCCTCCTGCTTCGCCGGGCAGCCTGAAGCCGAGCAGGTGCACGTCGTCAGCAGTCATGACTCCGTCGGAATATTTTCCGAACGCCCATATCTTTACATCTATAAGGCAAAGTGTGACGGTTGATTTGAGCAGCGTGTTACGTTCTGTCCGGTCGGCTGTTGAGCCGGTTACCGAGCGGCATTTGTTGATTAGCGTTTGCAGCCGGTTGTGATTGTTACAGAGCTGGGTTAAAAGGTTTTCGGGCATCTGCCAGGACTGCTGGTTTACAAGCACGACGGAAACAAGATTGTCGATGTTTTCAAATTTTTTGTCTATACTTCCATTCCATTGACGGATAACGGAATGTAAGCTTTCAGGGATGTATGTCAATGCTCCGGCAGCAATAACAAACGTTACACTGTCTGAATCTGCATACGGCACGACACAGTCCGAAAGTGAGCTGAAAATCATGACAGTATGGTCAAAAACAGTATTAACCAACGGGATTAAAATTTCTATTAGTGTGTTCATAATATTTATTATTAAATTGTTTTCA
>JAISRS010000362.1 GCA_031273485.1 Prevotellaceae bacterium | reverse complement strand
AAAAGATTGTTCTATAAGACTAATGAAACTGTCGAGGTTTCTTTTCAATTCAACCGGTAATTCAACCGGCGTAAAAGGGTCGATGCGCATTGCAAAAAGTTTGAAAACATCATCTCGGTGCTTCTTTATGTCGGCGTTGCGAACAGCCTGATTCGTCTTTTTTTCTTCCGTCAGATTCAAAAATGCTTTTATCTTCAAACACATAAGCGACAACGGATTGGCAATGCGAATACCATCTTCGATCATACTGTTTTGGATGGTTTGACAGTAATAATCTTCATTCAACAATATAGCCGACAGACTTGAAATATCTTCGCCAATCGGGATAGGCGTTAAATGAAATCCCGTCGGCTCGCCCAAAATATCAGGCTGTTTCGACAACAATTCTATCTGAACAGGAAATCCCTGTTTGGGATTGATAAAGCGGAAAAGTTCCGGAGCAGACTTGTTTTCGCCGCGTTTCCGTTGTCGCGTCTTGTATTCGCCTGCAATGATAAAATCCCAAAAACGTTTACCAAACTCCGTCGTCATTTTTTCTACAACTAAAATCATGTCGATATCATTAGTTGCGCGGGGAGGCATATCCGTTTCCCGTAAAGCAATATCGCAGGCAGTTCCGCCGATAATCACATAATTATCGACAAATTCCGCAAAATACTCTTTAAATTTTCCCAAACCTGTTACCATTTCATTTCTTCAATTAAAATTTCCAATTCCTTTTCTATTCGGGCATCCGACTCGTTTTTCAACGACAGATACAACGAAAGTTTATCAACCGTCCCGCTATTGTTTTGAGAAGGCATTGAAGTCGGATATTTCCAAACTTCTATTCTGAAGTTTCCTTCAATTTCGTTGTATAAATCATTTAAAACAAATGATTTATCCCAAACAGCAAAGCTTCCGTATTGTTCGGGATTGATATTGGAATACTGCGACAGGGCATTTATACCGCTAACATTGAAGTCTTTATCCGGCAAAACGTCAGTGTAATACACTTTTTTTACAGGCGACGACAGTTGTTTTTGCGTTTTCTCCCAAAGTTCCCGTTTGGTAAAGACAAAACGAATGATTTTCGTTCCTGAACTGTCTTTTTCCGACCGGCACAATCCGCAATCTTCCAAATTTACAACAGCGCGGGATAAAGCCAGATAACTGTACGACATGATTTCCGTTAAATCTTTGATTGTAAACTCTTTTTCACCTTCGCTCAAAAGATGGTACAGCAAAAGATATTGCGCGGCGGGAGTCAGTTTTGCTGCTGTTTTGCCTTTCTTTTTGGCAAGTACGTTGGAAATCAGCATGGGCAAAAAGGCGTATTTATCCGAAACAATAAAATAAATACCTTGATTAATAAGCCTTTCACGCTCGTAATAAGCCAAACTGTCCAACAAAACGGCAACCGGAATACCTGTGATTTCTTCGATTTGCTTGATTATCTTTTTGTATTTCGATGGTGTATAAGCGTGTTTGCGTTTCGGTTGAATGATGCAAAGCGACTGATTCCGAAACACAGCAGAATAGTAATAAAAACCCAACAACAAATCAGCATTAAGACCTTTCAATGTATTCCGCTGAATTGGCGTCAATTCCGCCGGAATACCAAGTATGGATACTTTCTTTTTCATTATTCAAATTGCATTGTTATCATAATCTATGAAAACGGTGCAAAATTAATGATAATATTCCAAATGGTAAAATTGCGAGATGAAAAATATATCATATTTGACTTATGAACTATGAACGCCATTGTGTCCGTTTCCTGCTGTTTCACGCACGAATTGCAAATCCGCGTAAGCGGCGTCTTCTAACTTCTAACTTCTAATTTCTACCTTATAAATTTGCATGTATTGAAATTTTATCTACATTTGCACAAAATATAATTAAATGATAAAAGTTGTTTTGCTACATATAAACCTGCTAATACTCTTGCGCATATAAGAGCAGGGTGAGTGTGGCAACCGTAAAAAAATATTTCAAAAGCCTTTTCTCATCCGCATGAGAAAGGCTTTTTTAAGTATTAATTTTAAATTATTTAGACTAACAGTTATGGATTTTTTAGATTTGGTAAACAAAAGATTTTCCGTAAGGAAATACGGAAGTAGAAAAGTGGAACAGGAAAAGTTGCAAAAAATTCTTGAAGCGGCTCGACTTGCTCCGACAGCATGTAATTATCAACCTTTTAAGCTAATAGTTATAGAAAGCGAGGAAGGGTTGGAAAAACTCAAAAAAGGCGCTAAAACCTTCGACGCGCCTTTGGCAATAATAGTATGTTCCAATCACAGCGAATGTTGGAAGCGACCTTCCGACGGTAAGGAATCGGCAGATATAGACGTCAGCATTGTGACCGACCACATGATGCTGCAAGCCGCCGAACTCGGTCTTGGAAGCGTATGGGTATGCAATTTCAGCGCAGATGTCCTGATGCGTGAATTTAATATCCCCAATAATTTGGAACCGGTCAACCTGTTGATATTAGGCTATCCGGAAGATGCGGAACCTAATCCGAGGCATTATCAAAGAAAAAAAATTGATGAATTTGTAATAAAAGAAAAATTTTAAAAAATATTAAATAATTATGGCTATAATAAATTTTGGCGGAATAGAGGAAAACGTAGTAACTCGTGAAGAATTTCCTCTTTCCAAAGCAAAAGAAGTATTGAAAGATGAAGTGATTGCAGTAATCGGTTATGGAGTTCAGGGTCCCGGACAGTCGCTAAATTTGCGCGACAATGGATTCAACGTAATTGTTGGTCAGCGCAAAGGCGGTAAAACATGGGATAAAGCCATTGCCGACGGATGGACGCCGGGAGAAACATTATTCGAAATAGAAGAAGCCTGTAAACGGGCAACTATCGTGCAATATCTTCTGTCGGATGCCGCGCAAATAGAAGTCTGGCACAAAGTTAAACCTCATCTTACTGCCGGTAAAGCTCTGTATTTTTCTCACGGCTTCGGAATCACCTATAAAGAAAGAACGGGCATTATCCCGCCCGCGGATATAGATGTGATTCTGGTAGCTCCCAAAGGTTCGGGAACATCTTTAAGGAGAATGTTTTTGGAAGGTCGCGGCTTAAATTCAAGCTATGCCGTTTTTCAAGACGCAACAGGAAAAGCCTTCGACAGAGTTGTGTCCCTGGGTATTGGCGTAGGTTCGGGCTATCTGTTTGAAACAGACTTTAAACGCGAAGTCTATTCCGACCTCACAGGCGAACGCGGCACTCTGATGGGCGCAATACAGGGACTGTTATTGGCTCAATATGAGGTGTTACGCGAAAACGGACATACTCCCTCCGAAGCATTTAACGAAACGGTGGAAGAACTTACGCAATCCCTGATGCCTTTGTTTGCCGAAAAAGGGATGGACTGGATGTATGCAAACTGTTCTACCACAGCTCAACGCGGAGCATTAGACTGGATGACTCCTTTCCACGACGCCACAAAACCTGTGTTTGAAAAACTGTATAAAGAAGTTGCCTCCGGAAACGAAGCGCAACGCTCTATTGACAGCAATTCCAGAGCGGATTACAGGGAAAAACTTGAGGAAGAATTAAAGGCGTTACGCGAAAGCGAAATGTGGAGAACGGGGGCTGTTGTTCGTAAACTGCGCCCTGAAAATAATTAAAGGAAACTCCTAAAAACTGCTTTTTCGGCGTTCGACTTCAATTTTTAAATCCTCATTTACAATTAGTAAACTCCGGTTTAAAAATATCGTCTGCCTTGAAAAATCGAGTTTTTAGGAGTTCCCTAAAGGAACCCTCTAAAAACGAATCGGAAGACTTTGGAGTTAAACAACGGTTTTTATGTGCTTGATTCATTTGGATTTCAGTACATAAAAACCGTATTATCAAAGAGGATTCATACTCTTTGAGGGAGGTTTTATACCCTCCCGACCTTAACTTCCGGTCTGTGACCGGAAGGATTATATAATAAATTAAAAATTATTAAATATGGATAGATTATATATTTTTGACACAACTCTGCGCGACGGCGAGCAAGTACCCGGATGCCAGCTGAATACAGTGGAAAAAATCGAAGTTGCAAAAACTTTGGAATCATTAGGAGTGGACGTTATTGAAGCCGGATTTCCCGTTTCCAGTCCGGGCGATTTCAAGTCGGTGGTTGAACTGTCGAAGGCAATTACATGGTCCACAATATGCGCCCTTACCCGCGCTGTGGAAAATGATATCAACGTCGCCGCAGAAGCATTGCAATATGCAAAAAGAAAAAGAATACACACAGGTATCGGAACATCGGAATATCATATAAAACATAAACTTAACAGCAATCGGGAAGAAATCATCGAACGTGCCGTGTCCGCCGTTAAACATGCAAAAAAATATGTGGAAGATGTCGAATTTTATGCCGAAGACGCCGGACGCACCGAAAACGAATATCTGGCTCGCGTGGTTGAGGCAGTGATAAAAGCCGGAGCCACAGTAGTTAATATTCCCGACACCACAGGCTACTGCTTGCCAAACGAATATGCGCAAAAAATCAAATATCTGACGGAAAATGTGAGCAATATTCACAAAGCCGTCATAGCAACCCATTGCCACAACGATTTGGGCATGGCGACGGCAAATTCCATCGCCGGAATTATGAACGGCGCCCGTCAGGTGGAAGTAACCGTAAACGGTATAGGCGAACGTGCGGGAAATACTGCTTTAGAGGAAGTTGTGATGGCAATCAAAAGTCATAAAGAACTTGGAATCGAAACAAATATCAATACAAAAAAGATTTGGGAAACAAGTAAACTCGTTTCAACACTGATGAATATGCCCGTTCAACCAAACAAAGCCATAGTGGGACGCAATGCCTTTGCTCACTCTTCCGGGATTCATCAGGACGGAGTTCTCAAACACAGAGAAAATTATGAAATTATTGATCCCAAAGAAGTCGGTATAGATGAAAATTCAATAGTATTAACCGCCAGAAGCGGACGGGCAGCCCTGAAACACAGGCTCGCAACTTTAGGCATTGCCGAAATTTCTCAAGAGCAATTAGACGAAGTCTATCAACAGTTCCTGCTGCTTGCCGACAGGAAAAAAAGCCTGAGCGATAGCGATATACTTACTCTGGTCGGCGAAAGAGAAGTCGTGCGCAAAAAAATAACGCTCGATTATCTTCAGGTATTGTGCGGAAAAGGAGTTAAACAGGTGGCTACAATAGGAATAGACATCGCAGGAGAGAAATTTGAAACCACCGCTTCCGGCAACGGTCCCGTTGATGCCTCAATAAAAGCGGTGAAGGATATAATAAGACGACAAATGCTGATTCAAGAATTTTTGATTCAGGCAATTACAAAAGGAAGCGATGACGTGGGAAAAGTCCATATACAGGTGGAATATAACGGAAAAATATACTACGGATTTGCGGCAAACACCGATATTGTTACGGCTTCGGTGGAGGCTTTTATTGATGCTGTAAATAAGTTTTCCGTATGAATTTCGGGTCATGGATTAAAACAGTTCACCTAAGTTATATTAGTCGCCGAATTGAACGAATTAGTGAGGGCATAGCCGTCAGGCTAAGGAAGTCCAATTCCTGATAATGAGCGACTATACCAACCGATTGCACTCGGCAAGTCCCGCAGGGACGACATGCGAGATGTGGTGGGTTGCATTTTAAATGAGCTAAAGCATACGGTTAATAAAGTGTCGTCCCTGCGGGACTTTACGGCTTAGCCATAAAGTGTTATCATTCTTAGCCTGACGGCTATGCCCTCAAGGGGGAGTGCGGATTTTTGGCTAAATCTTATTTTGAGGTGCTATAAGATGTAACGACTATGTACCCTTCGTTCTGCGTAGCGATAGCCCGAAGGGCTTGATTTTCATAACCGCAGGTCAACGACCTGCGGAAGCAA
>JAISRS010000531.1 GCA_031273485.1 Prevotellaceae bacterium | reverse complement strand
AATCTGAAGTCCAAAAAATGCCGAATCTTTGGCTTCGGGGAAAATCAGTTTATATTCGCTAAATAAATCCGAAAAATCTATTTCGTCGGATTGATCTATCTCTATAGATTCTATGTCGCCTTTATCAATGTGCTGTGAACAGGAGAATAGAAGTCCGATGAGTAATACCGAATAAGTAAAATGTTTCATGTTTTTAAAATATAAAAGAAATGTTTTTAAAATAATAATGCGACAAAGGTAAGATTATATTTCGATTCGGCAATTATAATTGTTTCCTTTTTTTGTATTTTATAAATAACATATCTACAATCAATAAAAACAAGACCGATATTCCTGTTACTATTAAATTGGGATTGAAATCCATTTCGGGCGGATGCCACGAAAATGTAAATTCGGGAATTAGGAGGTCGCATAAATAAATCGTTAAAAAGGGAACCAGCAACATGCTTGATATTTCCATTGCCAATTGTCCGGCGGCAAGCAGTTTTTCTTTTTTTCGGGCTTTAACAATTTCTTTTTCGAGCCTCAATACGAGTTTTTCCGAAAAGTCCGAAGAAGGACTTTCCAACGTTACTTTTTGGAATAATTCAGTTAAATTATTCTCGGATATATTTTTATTTGTCTTCATTTTGCATCAACAAATTAATTTCTACAGCTAATTTTTTACGAATCCTGTGTAATTTCACTTTCACATTGGATACCGACAGGTTACTTATCTTACTTACTTCTTCAATCGACTGTTCCTGCGAATAGTACAGGGTAACCAAAAACAATTCGTCCGGAGAAAGTTTTTTTAAAGATTCGTTTAGATATTGTAATTTTATTTCTTTTGTTTCATAATCGGAATCCATTGTATCGGCATCATTTACAGCCGATGAATTTTCGTCAATGGAATAAAACGCCGGTTTCTTTTTTCTTAGTTCCGACAGAGTAGTGTTATACGCAATCCGGTATATCCATGTTGAAAATGACGATTCTCCCCTAAATTTCCGCAATGATTTAAATATTTTGATAAATACCTCCTGTGTAATATCTTCGGCGTCTTCCCTGTTGCCAACGATTTTAAGAATAATTGTGAAAATCATTCTTTGATAATTGGTAACAATTGCAGTAAAAGCCTGAATATCTCCGGCTTTTGCCCGTTGTATATAAATCGTCATTTCATTCACATCTTTCATGTAGCGCCGAATCTAACATTTTAAAGATAAATATTTCCATGCTTTTTAGACACCAAAAACAGTTTTGGTTACAAAAGTAATCCGATTAAGGGCTAAATCTTATTTTGAGGCGCTATAGTTTCCGGCTGCGCCGTAGCAATGACGCTGCGTAGAACGGTAGTCTGCTTAGCTTCGGGCTATCGCTACACCGACCGAAAAGAACTCCATCCATAGCGCCTCAAAATAAGATTTAGCCATTGAATTTCCCAACGTTGGGAAATGGCAAAACGGTTTTTCGAGATTATAATGAAAGCACACAAAAAACGCAGATTTAACAGATTCACGCAGATTTTTAAAACCTGCGTAAATCCTTAGAATCTGCGTCATCTGCGTGTTTTTGAAACAGCCTTAACTTCTGCGGAGTTCGTCCACTGAAACAAATCTATTCCGTTGTCATTATTTCAAGCTGCCTTGTTGAGCATCCTGAATCATCTTGGCATTGGCTAAGATAAAAATTTCAACGCGACGGTTTTGTGAGCGTCCGGCAGCGTTGTCGTTTGAGGCGACAGGTTCGGCGGAACCTTTGCCATACGACACTAATCTGTGGGTGGCTACTCCTTGAGAAATAAGGTAATTCTGAACGGAGGCGGCGCGTTGTTGAGACAAAGGAATATTGATCCCGTCGTTTCCGGTGTTGTCCGTATGACCCAGGATTTCGACATTTGTTTCGGGATTATTCCTTAAACTTTCGGCAAATCTTAGCAACGACGCCTTCGACACATCGTTCAATGTAAATGAATTTGTTGAGAAAAGAATACCCGATTCAAACGTGACCTTTGTTGCTTCTCCGTTATTCACGGATTCCACCTTAGCGCCTTCGATTTTCTCTAATTCTTTCCGTTGCTTATCCATTTTATGTCCGATAAGTACGCCTGCCGTACCGCCAACAACAGCTCCAATAATTGCTCCTACGCCGGTATTTCCGGCAAGCGCTCCTACTCCGGCGCCTACTGCTGCTCCGGCTCCGGTTCCAACTACTCCGCCTTTTACGCTGCTGTTAGTGTTTTGTATTACTTCACAACTTAAAACAGACAGACATACAATGCTTGCTACTACAAAATTTATGATTCTCATAACATTACTTATTTAATTAATTTATTCCGCAAATTTAAATGATTTTAATTGAATCCTGTATATTATTTTAATAATATTTTACATCTTCAACAAGTAAAGAACATGAACCAAGTGTTTTATAAAAGAAATTTAATTAACCATCCAACACAAATCACAAGTTAGAATTATGAATTTGTGTAAAATGTCTGAACCTTGATTAAAGGATTTTTTACAGGATTAACAAGATTTTCAGGATTGACAAGATTTTCAGGATTGACAATTGCGTATATTGGAAAAAATCCGCAGGATAAAAATTCGTGTAATTCGTGGATAAATCTTATTTTGAGGTGCTATGGATGGAGTTCCCTTCGTTCGGCGTAGCGATAGCCCGAAGGGCTTAATTTTCATAACCGCAGGTCATCGACCTGCGGAAACGCCCTCTCACACCACTGCCTGAAA
>JAISRS010000528.1 GCA_031273485.1 Prevotellaceae bacterium | reverse complement strand
AAAACAAATATAGCTGCAACAAACAACATATTGAATAATGCAAACATCCAATACTCTTTTCTGCTTGCTCTTCCGCTGAAATCAGCGTACTGTTTCCAAACTTTTAAATACCATTTCATGATTTTTCTTTATTATTTAAATTTTCCCTACTCGTCCGGCTTTTCGGTTCCGCCCCGTTTTTACAGTGGTTTCCGGTCTCCACTTTACAGTTATTGTGTTCATTTTTCTTTATTATTTATTGCTTTTAGCGCTTCTTCTTCGGTGGCGTATTCGTTACCCTGTTTGTCGATATATAGCCATTGGTCATTCAATTCATCTTGATTATTTCCATTTATAATATCATTTATCAAGTTCACCACTTGCCCGACAGTATTGATTTTGTCCAGTTCTGCATCCGGGATAGAAATAGAAAACTCTTTCTCAAACGCAATAAGCAATTCTACCACATCCAATGAATCGGCGCCCAAATTGTTGGCGAATGTAGATGTTTCAGTAATATCTTTTATAGGCACACTCAACTGTTTCGACACCATCGAACATACCTTCTGCAAGATTTCTGCCTTTGAAAGTTGTTTGACCTCCTTTTGTTTTACTTCTTTATGCCCATTCTGCGCAAAAACACAACCTACCGGCACAAGCAATACCGCAGGAATAATTACTTTTTCGATACTCATAATGTTTCTTTCCTCCTTAATTAAATTAATTACTATTATTAAATTTTTCCTGCTCTTGCGGCTTTGCAGGTTTTGCCCCGTTTTTGAAATGGTCTCCGGTCTCCATTATTCCTGTGCCTGCTTGGTAAAGGCTTTGGTTATCCTTTTTTGTTGTGTACATAACAATTTTATTAGTCATCCTTTCAATTGTTTTATTGCTGTAAAATACTCACTTTCCGACAAAATATAGTTGTTGTTGCCATAAACTTTCCGTAATACAGTTTCAACTTCTTTCATTTCGTTTTCAGACCCAACCAATTGTCGTTTTTCTTCCGGTGAAAGTTGCCTTATCGGATACAAACCATCATTGGTGATAATTTGATTACAAATAAGGTAAATTAATGGTTTGTCATTTTTTTCTCCCCATTTGGATAATTCCTGCATTACTTCTAAAATTGGTCGTCTCCGATTCGGTACACCCTGACGAGAAGTTGTACTAACATCTTTATCTTCTTGTTTGTACAAACCTCTGATACCTTTCCACGCGAAAGTTATTAAAGCAATGAAAATAATTGCAGGGATAAATCCCGTTAATCCGTAAATCACTCTCAATGCGGAATAAATAGTGATAATTATTAAGCATACCACACATGCTAATACTGTTGCTGTTGTTTTACTCATTTTTCTTTCCTCCTAATATTTTAAGTTGATACTATTTCCCCTACTCGTCTGGCTTTTCGGACTCGCCCCGTTTTTGAAATGGTCTCCGGTCTCCATTATTCCTGTGCCTGCTTGGTAAAGGCTTTGGCTTTCCTTTTTTGTTGTGTACATATAACTTTAATATTAAAAAATCTTCTCTACTCTGTTAAAAAAACTTTTCGGGTTCCGCCCTTTTTTAATGGTTGCAGAACTCCACATTATCATTGTGTTTCTACATCTCGAACAAGGCGAAACCCCAAATAATAATAACGGTCACTGGGTGGATAATTAAACCGCATTGATAAATGCAGTCCCTTTTTCTCATTCGCCCAACTACCACCTCTACATGACCGTTTCGATTCATCTGCCGGACCTATATAATATTCTTTATAGCAATCGCTACACCATTCCAGGACATTTCCTGACATATCATAAATGTCCAGTTCGTTTGGTTTTTTTGTGCCAACTTCATGAGATTTCATCTCTGAATTACCATAATACCACGCAACGTTATCTAAATTATTACTGCCGCTATAATTATAGCCATCTCCTTTTGTTCCTCCACTACTATAATCGTATGGTTTTCCTTTTATTCCTCCTCGTGCGGCATATTCCCATTCTGCTTCTGTTGGCAGACGATAGTTTTTCCCTGTTTGTTTATTAAGTTTCTGTATAAATATCTGAATATCATTCCAACTAACATTTTCAACAGGCAGTTTTTTGCCTTTAAAGTGTGATGGATTATTCCCCATAATAGCAGTCCATTGTGCTTGAGTTACTTCGTATCTTCCAATGTAAAAATCATCAAGTGTTACATCGTTTTCACTAATAGGATTAAAAACATAAAAATTATCACCTATCATTCCACCTAAACAAGCCCTTGTTAAAGTACCTCCTTTTACGAATACCATATCTATTTCACAACTATTCAGATCAGAATTATTTTGAGATATAGCGTTTCGGGCATCTTCTTCGGTTGCATATTCGTTGCCTTGTTTGTCGATATAAAGCCATTTGTTGTTTATTCTAACTTTGGCTATTCCTGTAGAGAAAGAATTAATGACGCCAAATTTTTCGTTATGTTTTTCACGATCAAGCGCTAAATTCAGAGAACCAACCTCATCATATTTCAATGGTATCACTTCTTTGCCTGTTTTGTCAATAAATCCATATTTTCTATCTAATGCAACGAGTGCCAATCCTTCCGAAAAAGATTCAATACCATCATATTTTGCGGGAACGACTTCCTTGCCTGCTTTATTAATAAATCCATATTTCCCATTTAATTTAAAACTTGCCAATCCTTCCGAGAAGAAAATAACATAATCATATTTTAAGGGGACTATTTCTTTACCGTTTTTATCAACAAATCCACTCTTCTTATCTGACATCACACGAGCCAATCCTTCGTGAAAAATATCTACCGCATCATATTTTGCCGGAATAATAACTTCTCCATTCTGCCTGTCTTTAAAACCATATTTGCTATTTTCACAAAATGATTCTAATTCAATACTTGTGTTCTGCTTTTTCGTTTCGGAAGTCTTATTTTCCTTCCTTGTAAATAATTTCTTAAAAAAATTCATTTTCTTATTGTTTTACAATTTCCCCTACTCGTCAGGCTTTTCGGACTCGCCCCGTTTTTGAAATGGTCTCTGGTCTCCATTACTCTTGCGCCTACTTGGTAAAGGCTTTGGCTATCCTTTTTTGTTGTGTACATAACAATTTTACTTTCAAATATTTTATTAAAACCGATAATCGCCATTCTTACTTCCACATTCAACGCTTCATTTTCCGTCGTGAACTTGTCGTAACCGGTTTTCAGATTCGTCCAGAAATCTATTAAATTCAACTCTTTTCATTTTCTTTATTCTTTAAAAAAAATTCCTGCTCGTATGGCTTTGCAGGTCTTGCCCCGTTTTTACAGTGCTTTCCGGTCTCCACTGTTTATTTTCTTTCCCTATTTTGCCCTACAATGCTAATCGAAAACCCGTATCGTTGTAGCTGGCATCAGATACTTCGGTAAAACGGATAGAATCATTTACATACGGTTCTACCATGGTCAGACAGCTACATCCTCTGCGTACACGATAAGCGCCATCAGCTATGTTTTTTGTCTTAGCTTCCTCTTTATCCAACTCGGCAAGCGCTTTATGATTTCCGGTAGCGGTAAGTACTGATCGAAGTATGTTAAATGCTTCTTTACCTTTGAAAGTTGAAAGTTTATCGTAATTACCCCACCGGTCGTTGCACCATTCCCACACATTTCCACTCATGTCGTATATACCTAATTCGTTAGCTTGTTTTGTCCCAACTTCATGAGTATTATAATTTGAATTTTCACCATACCATGCTACTTTATCCGCATCATTACTGCCGCTATATTTATAGCCTTTACTTTCATTTCCGCCTGTTGCAGCGTATTCCCACTCTTGGGCAGAAGGCAGTCTGTATTTTTTACCGGTTTTTTTATTGAGTTTACCGATAAATACCTGCACTTCCTCCCATGAAACATTGGTAACAGGGAAATTATCCTTTTCCGTATGTTCGGGATGTTCTCCCATTACTAAATTCCACTGCGCTTGCGTTACAGGGTATTGTCCAATATAAAAATTATTGATGGATACAGCTTTTTTTATTACAGTTTCTCTTCCATATTCATCCGTACTTCCCAATGTTGCTTGAAACTTGCCACCTTTGACAAACACCATTGCAATCGGATCTTCAATGTAATCTTTACCAATCTCTTTGCTTTTGTTTTGTTGTTGAGATTGTTCGTTTTTAGTAAATAATTTCTTTAAAAAATTCATTTTGTTACTGTTTAATTGTCTCTCATTCTTTTTATTTCCATACCGTGAAGAACACGACATATTTGATATGGATTCAGCATGTTTAAATTGTGCAAATCCGTCTTTTCGTATGCAACTTTAGAAAGTATCCATCTCCATTTGTTATCTTCTCTATAGTTTTCCATGCCGTCTTTTGGCGCCAATAATGTCGCAGAATTTGGCAGACTGATAATAAATGAATCATCTACTTCTAATGGCGTCTCCCACTGAACCAGCAGATACTCCAAGTTAGCACAACCGTCCAGTAAATCGTCTCCGATAAAGTTCACCGATTCGGGAATAATTAGCGCTGCCAGTGAGTAGCAGTGCGCAAATGCTCTTTTTCCAAGACTTGTTATCGTATCAGGCAGTACGATTTCTTCGAGCGCTTTACAATAACCGAAAGCAAGCCGTTCGATAGTTGTAACACTTTCTGGGATAACAATTTCCGTAACATTAAAAAATCCCTGAAATGCTCTTTCTCCTATGGAAGTTACGCCTTGCTCTATTACTATTTGTCTGGTTTCTGTTTTTAATGCGCACCATGGATAATCCGTATAATCGTTGTATGAGGGCATTTGTCCCTGTCCGCAGATTGTAAGTTTTCCATTATCAACAGACCATTCAAGTTGCCCGATTTTTTCACTCACTTTATTTTCTGTTTTTACGCTTGCGGCTGCATTGGCTTCTGCAACCTGCTCTGTTGTTCGCTTTTCTTTCTTGTCAATGTGTGAATTGGATTCGGGAGAATATCCGTCGTCCTGTAATTTTTCCACAAAGACCTCCAAATCTTTTTTGTTTGCCAATTGATACACGCCTGTTATTATTAAAAGCAGAACCACTATCGCAAGGAATATAAATATAAAACCGGTAAAGCCTGTGAGAAAACATAACAGTCCTGATGCTCCCCCTAAAGCATTATACACAACAGGAATCGCCAACTCAACCGAAAACAGATTGTCTCTTTTGTGTTTAATCCTGTATGTTTTATTACCTTTTTTAACAAGTAATACATTTCTTTGTACTTTCACTTCGGAAAATACAGTTTCCAACTTCCTGGATAATTCTTTGATAGAATTTACATTTGTAATATTAATATCCATATTTAATTATTATGTTTAAATTTTCCCTGCTCTTACGGCTTTGCAGGTCTTACCCCGTTTTTACAGTGCTTTCCGGTCTCCACATTACATTCAACTTTTTCATTTTTTTATTCTTTTAATATTTTCCTCTACCCGTAAAACTTTTCGGATTCAGCTTCCGGTTTTCGTAGAGACGCGGCGCGCCGCGTCTCTACATGGTTGCCGGATACCATTGTCTTTGACATATCCATGACACGGATTGAACGGATTTTCACTGATTGATTCACTGTATTCATCTGTTCAATTGGCGTTGTCTGTTGTGCTTCCCATCGGCGGGACAGCCGGTTCTTCGTCCGTTTTTGCGACGGGTAATGCGCGCATTGATTTGCCGGTTATAATATTCGTACAAAAGCCTTTCATATTCTCATCTTTTTGGATTCCGTCCATACTGATTTTCGTCATCACTGTCTGTTAACAACAGTACCAACAACCAAATGCCTCCAATTAAAGGTATCGCGGATATAAATATCCACCAGCCGCTTTTACCCACATCATGCAACCGCCTGACGGTAACTGCCAGACCTGGAATAAGCACGGCTAAATTATATATACCCACTATGGCAACTATGACAGTGTAGATGCTTTCATCCATAAAATAAATTGCTCTGCCTTGTTGTATCGTTTCATTTTCAGGAACAATTATTGTGAAAATAAATACCGCTAAAATAAATATAGCTGCAACAAACAACATGTTGAATAATGCAAACATCCAATACTCTTTTCTTCTTGCTCTTCCGCTGAAATCAGCGTACTGTTTCCAAACTTTTAAATACCATTTCATGATTCTTTATTATTTTAAATTTTTCCCTACTCTCAGGCTTTTCGGTTCCGCCCCGTTTGAAATGGTCTCCGGTCTCCATGTTTCTTCAATTCTTTTCATTTTTACTTTAATTTTATTAATACTGACCTTAATTAGTTACATTTTTTGCTCCTCGAATTTTTTTAACCGTCCGAACCATTATTTACTTGATAAAGGATTTTCATGATTCATTTTTCGTATGTTCAATCATTTAAAATCAGATAAATCAATGGTTCAAACATTTTCCGCATTCTCAATTATTCAAAATCACTTTAATTCTTTAATCCCGTAAATCAAAGTTCGGACAATTTAAAATCTGTGAAAATCCATTAAAATCTGCGTTATCCGAGCGCCAATTGTCATCGCTTAGCGTTTTCTCCCTATAAATTCCGTTTCCTGTAAGATATTTTCTTCGGCAGTGATTTTTCCGGGCAAGTTGAAGGCAGAAATTACGATTTTATTGCCGCCCGGACTATAACAGTATCGCCAGCTATTCCACTTAATCCGTGAGTTATTACATTTTTTTGTTTAGCCATAATACACTAATTTTGATATGATTATTATTATTGAATTTAATTGCAATACCTGAAGTCGGCAAATGCGGGTAAAGTAATTTTTTTACCGCAATGTTCACAAAGCCGATAGTTGTGGATAAAATACAGGATAGTTTGTTTTCTCCCGTATTTCGACGATGCCACGTAAAATTCGGGAGTTGGGATTTGTTGCAAATCCGGTTTATTTTCTTTAATTGTAACGCGTGCGCGTACACTGTAAATCTCTCTCTCTCTCTCTCTCTCTCTCTCTCTCTCTCTCTCTCTCTCTCTCTCTCTCTCTCTCTCTCTCTCTCTCTCTCTCTCTATCTCTCTCTCTCAAAAAAAATATAATAAAACATATTATATTATATA
>JAISRS010000356.1 GCA_031273485.1 Prevotellaceae bacterium | reverse complement strand
GCTTCCTGCAAAGTTTCAAACGATATTGCCGACACATGTATCAATCCTCCATAATTAAACATCTCGGTACTGTATCCGTTTGATTTAAACAGATTATCCATATTATTGGCGTTTACCTGTTCTTCAAAAGCGCCCACAATAATGTGATACGGTTTGCCTACCTGCGTCTGAGCCAATTCTTTCTCCTTAGCCTCTAATGCTGCGAGTTTAGCCCGTTCGGCTTTGCGGATACTGTCTAATTCCGCCTGTTTGGATTCTTTTTCTCTTGCTTCCAGTTCGGATTTGTTTGGTTTATTTAAAACATTTGTATTGAACCAGTCACACCCTGTAAAACCGATTGCCAGAAGCACGGTTATTGCCATCATAACCGTGACAGAGAATGCAATTAATGTCTTTTTCATTTCAATAATAATTTAGTCATTACTTTAATTTAACTTTTAACTTAATTGACATTGCAGATGTTCAATTAAGCGCTTCTTTTTTTCGATTAAAAATTATCTATAATTTGTCTTTAAAAAAATTTATTAACCAATTTTCGGCTCAAAGGTAATGCATTTTAATGAAAATTAGATTACTTTTGCACAATAATTAATATTAATAATTGACATTTAACGCATTTTAATTTAATGATACATTTATTCAACAGGTTATTAACGTTCTTTTTACCGCTTTTGTTCGTCAATATTGCATCGGGCGGCAGCGATACCATTTCTTTAATTTTTGCAGGCGACGTGATGCAGCATAAAACGCAAATAGATGGGGTTTATAAAGATGGAATATATGATTATGAGCCTTGTTTCAGGCTGATAAAAGAGGAAATATCGTCGGCGGATTTGGCTTTTGCCAACATGGAATTTCCCTTAGGCGGCAAACCTTATTCGGGACATCCTTTGTTCAGCGCTCCCGACGATGTTGCCATGGCGCTGAAAAATACCGGTTTTGATGTTTTGCTCACCGCCAACAATCATTCGTGCGACAGAGGGAAACACGGGATGGAAAGAACTCTCAATATCCTTGATTCGTTTGATATATCACACACCGGAATGTTTCGCAACGCCGAAGAACGGGAAAAAAGGTATCCCATGACTGTTTCGGTTCAAAATTTTAAAATAGCCGTATTAAATTATACCTACGGTACTAATGGTATTCCCGTCGCCAAACCTTTAATAATAAATTTGATTGACAGCTCCCAAATAATTACCGACATAACAGTTGCCAAACAATCGAATCCGGACATTATCATTGCATACATGCACTGGGGATTAGAATATAAGATGTATCCCAACAATGAACAAAAACGACTGACGGAATTGCTCTTTCGTCACGGAGTGAATATTATAATAGGCGCGCATCCGCACGTGATACAGCCAATGGAAAAACGGTATTCCGGCAACGGAAGATGCGATAAATTAGTAGCTTATTCTTTAGGCAATCTTGTGTCGAACCAGCCTGCACGCTCGGCTTCCTGGGCGTTTGACAACACCGAAGGAGGCGCAATATTGAAAGTTGTTCTGATTAAGGACAGCATAAGTACAAGAATTTCGTGGGCAGGCTATAATTTAGTCTGGGTCTATAAACCAAAAGAAGACGGAAGAACAAGACATTATATACTGCCCGCAGCAGATTATGAAAATAATACTGAAATGCTGAACACCACTTTTCAAACACAAATTAAAACTTTTACAAATAATATCAGAAAACTGCTGAATAAAGAAAATACAGGCATAGGAGAATACAGAATCTTGCAGAGACAGTCGGAACCAATACACAAAATCGAACCGATTATGTTCCCGATTTTATCTTTATTCCAGTGATTTGTTATCATCATCTCATATTTTGGTCACCGAATTAAACGGATGGAACGAATTAAAAAATCCGCAGGATTTTTTTCATCCACGAATTACACGAATTTTTATCCTGCGGATTTTTACGAAACGTAAGTTCGACGTAGTCAATTACACGAATTTTTCTGTGAAGGCGCCCCCTAACAGGGATTTTAAACCCTGTTAGGGTAGTCAATGCCGCATATCAAGTTAAGGAAGTCAGGACAACCGAGTATCCTAATATTGTCACTGTTGAATAATTTTTTTCTTCCGATATTCGGAAGTTACCACTTCCGAACATCGGAAGTTACCGCTACCGAACATCGGAAGTTACCGCTACCGAACATCGGAAGTTACCACTTCCGAACATCGGAAGTTACCACTTCCGAACATCGGAAATTACCACTTCCGAACATCGGAAATTTTTATCGAAAATAAAAGGCTAAAAACTCCACGCTGCCGCTCGCGCGGATTTGTAATCCGTGCGTCTCCGTCGAGAGGTATAAGGACTTTAAAGTCCTTATACAAAAAGCCCCTGTTAAGGGGGTGCGCCTCTCAAACCCTAACAGAGATTTTAAACCCTGTTAGGGGGTTGCCGCTTCTCTTAGGTCTTTAAGGTCTTTAAAGACCTTAAAGACCTTAAAATAAATAATAGCTAAGAAAAAAAAAACAGGAATCCCCCCTTTTTGTGGTGGTAAGGGAGATTCCTGTCAGGGATTTTGTTTTTTCTTGAATCTTTGGCGTTAGTTTAGGGGGGTGTTTTTGAGAACCGACACAAGCAAATCGCGCCATTTTTCATATCCGCTGCCAAGCAGATGAACTCCGTCGTAAGTATATTTTTCGTCTAACGCGCCGTCGCTCGACAAGGTTTGATTAACATCCAAAAATAATAATCCTTTTTCTGCACAAATCTCTTTCAGATGTTTGTTTAACTCGTCAACGGCGGCGTTTCGTTTCTTCTTGGGATCCGCCTGTTTGGAAATATACAATGTAGATTGAATCACCGTTTTTATTCCGTGACTGTTCAGGTTTTCCACTATTGTACGCATGTTTTCTACAATGACATCCACCGGCAATCCTCTGCCAATATCGTTGATACCACCCATGATAAAACATATTTTCGGGTTCAGACCGTAGATGTCCGGCAACCTGTTAATGAATCCTTCCGTAATATCGCCGCCGATTCCTCGATTGGCAATATCGCCCCTGCCCAGCAGTTCGTTCCATTCAACTCCTGCCGTTATGGAATTGCCGAGCATGACTATTTTTATGGAATCTTTTTTATACACGGAAAAAAGACTGTTCCGCATATCATAATATGTAGAATTTGTAACCGTTTTCTTGGCGGTGAGGTTCATTTTCCATAATACTTTTTGAGGAACCTGATAATGCAGTGAAACAATCATCAGGGCAACAAAAAATATTACATTTAGTACTGTCAACAGCGCGATAGTTTGCTGTTTTTTTATTTTAAAAGTCATAATTTAATTTATTTTGATTATACGCCTACTCCCTGTTTTGAGTCTTGTTTTCGGCTTAATTCAGACTTGGGTTTTGTCTCGAATTTTGGGGTTTCATACGCGCATAAAAAAAGCGTGGACAAAACTCATGATATTTGTTTTATGAGGTTCTCGACTACCTTTGCAACCAAATAATAAGTAAAGCCCACGCCGAAGCGTGGGCGTCTGTGCTTTACTCTTGGTTGCTCCTGAAATTGTCGAGATTTCATAAAACAAGAATAATCAGCTAAACGCCTTTTTTAATATGTCTTATCACATGCGTATTATCGCATCTTTCTTTTATACCATAGGCAAAAAAATTATCAATTTTAAAGTGCAAAGTTATAATAATTATTCCGACACAAACAAGAAAAAATGACAGTCCTCCCACTCCCAACCCCCCAAGGGTAGGGGATGAGACGCCGGCAGGGATGACGCTTTGCGCCCCTAACAGGGTTTAAAATCCCCCCCGCTGCCGCTCGCGCGGATTTGTAATCCGTGCGTCCCCGCCGAGAGGTTTAAGGACTTTAAGGTCTTTAAAGACTTTAAAGACTTTAAAGTCCTTAAACGAAAAGCCCCTCCTCTCAAACCCTGACAGGGATTTTAAACCCTGTTAGGGGGCTGCCGCACGGATTACAAATCCGCGCGAGCGGCGCGGCAGGACGAGGGGCGCTCCCCCCCAATTTAACAGAAATTTTAAACAACTTCACCAAAAAACTGTTTCTATGGGAAACTTTAGTTATGAATAAAAAAATTATTAAATTATTGTACACACCTCGAAAAGCGCTATTAACGATATGCGTATGTGTGTATTCGTGTGTCCTGTTTTCTCAGGGCGGTATTAATGTAACAGGAACAGTGACCGACCTTGCCGGGGAAGCCCTTCAAAGCGCGAGCGTCACTGTGAAAGGAACCACTGTGGGCGTACTCAGTGGCGCCGATGGAAAATACAGTATCAATGTATCCGATAGAAACGCCGTTTTGGTTTTCTCCTTTGTGGGATTCACCGCTAAGGAAATCACCGTGGGAAGTCAGACGGTTATTAACGTGTCGTTGAAAGAAGGCGAGGCGCTGGAGGAAGTAGTTGTGACAGCTTTGGGCATCTCGCGCGAAGCAAAAGCGCTGGGTTATGCCGTAACTACAATTTCGGCAAAGGAGCTTACGAAGGTAGGCACGTCAAACTTTGCGACGGCGCTCTACGGTAAAGCCTCCGGAGTGAGAATCCAAAATACCCAGGGAGGCGTTGCCGGCGGGGTATCCATCAATGTGCGCGGACTGTCGTCTATCAACGGAAACACGCAGCCGCTGGTTATTCTCAACGGAGTGCCGGTGCGTAACGGTAACGCCACAAACGGCAGCGACGCCGGAAGCAGCAGCATTTCCGCAAGAGATTTCTCGTCCATAGGGTCGGGAGGAAGAATACGGTCGAACGGGCTGGTGGACATCAATCCCGAAGACATCGAAACCATCTCCATCCTCAAAGGCGCCGCCGCTACGGCTCTCTACGGTTCGGAAGCCGCCAACGGAGCTATCATCATCACAAGCAAAAGAGCTACGGGAACAGGCGTTACGGTGGATGCAAACGTCAGCTTTCAAGCTAATTTTGTAGCCAATGTGCCTCCGATTCAGACAAAGTACGGTCCCGGAGGAACAACGGAAAGTTTAAACGACGAGCAAATCAAAAACGGCGGCTTTAACATCGACGCCGTTACCGGCAAACGCTATCCGGACTATCAGCGCGCCGCCTGGGGACCGGCGTTCGACGGGAAGGAAGTGTTGTATGTCGATGGAAAGACGCGCGCCTATTCCCCCATCTCCACCAAGCCGTGGAATGAATTGTTCCGCACCGGAATCAGTCAGATTTACAACATCGCCCTGAATCAGGGAAGCAACAATTCAAACAACCGTTTTTCCTACACTTACGTGGACGAAACGCCGAATGCCCTGTCGGGCGACTACGGCAAGCACAATTTCAATCTGGTCGGCACGGTCAGATTCAACGACAAACTGTGGCTGGATTACACGGGCAATTACATTGTGCAGCGTTTCGTGAACCGCGCGCAGGCTTCGCTCGGCGTATATGGCTCCTATAGTGACATGTTCAATTCGTTTCTGGATATTCCCATGATGAAAAGAATGTATAAAACTTCGATGGGATATATCAATACCGAAAAGGGCGCTGTTTATACTATGGACGAGTATTTTAAATACAATTCGGACGCGTTTGTGAACGGCGTGCGAGGCATGTTGTGGAATATCTACGAAAACAATTCGGACGAACTGGAACAGCGCTTTATTGCAAGCGTTGCGCCGACATGGAAAATTGCCGATTTCCTTACCGCCAAAGCCCGTCTTGCAACCGACCACACCGCAACGGCGCAGGAGGAACGCAACCGTTCGCAATATCCGGCGGCTGCCTATCCTAACGATAACGAGGTTACGGGAGCTTATACCACGCTGCAAAAATCCTATCAAATACTTTACGGCGACGTGATGTTGATGTTCAACAAAAAGCTGTCCGAAAAAGTTACCCTGACCGCCAACGCAGGCTGGCAGGCGAGAACGGAAAAGATGAATTCCCTGTTTGCCGGAACCAACGGAGGACTTGCTATGGATAACGTGTTTCAGCTCACCAACGGTCGCAAAGGCTCCATGTCGGTTGACCCGAACACGAATCGCAAAATGGAACTGCTCAAGACTGCCTGGGTCGGTTCGCTGGGTGTTTCGTACGGCGATTTTGTATTTCTTGACCTTACCGGTCGTCAGGAAACTTCTTCGACTTTGCCCGCAGGCAGTCGCGATTATTTTTATCCTTCGGCAAGCGCAAGTTTCCTTTACAGCGACGCTTTCGCGCTGCCGGCATGGTATCAGTACGGAAAACTGCGTCTGTCGTACGGTATTGTGGGTAACGCCCCGGAGGCTTACGCCGCCAATATGGCTTACATAGCGCAGTCCGATCCGGGAGGGTTTCTTTATAATCAAATCCCCGCCAATTTGGGCAACAACGGACTGAAACCCGAAACTACCAAAGAGTTTGAAATCGGTATTGAGAACAAGTTCCTCGAAAATCGCTTCGGTTTTGAAATATCGTACTACAACCGCCGAATCTCCGACATGCTTGTGCAGATACCTCTGGCGCCGTCGAGCGGAAGCTCCGATATCTGGGTAAACTCCGGCGTGATGACCAACCGCGGGGTCGAATTTTCGCTCTACGGAACGCCCGTTCAAACCCGCAACTTCTCATGGTACATCCGCGCCAACGCGGGATTCAACACCAACAACATCGAAAGTCTGGCAGCGGGAGTATCCTACATTCAGCACAACATGTACGAGGGAGGGATGGGTTACAACCGCTCGTTTGTGGGTCGTTCGATGGGCGATTATTTCTCCCATGTTTACAAGGTTGTTGAAAGCGGACCTCATGCGGGACGTCGCGTGGTGAATGCCGACGGCAATTATGTGATGCTTCCCGAACAGAGAGTCGTTGCCAACGCCATGCCGAAAGCCGTTGGAGGCATCGGCACTTCGCTTTCGTACAGGGATTGGGCGCTGGATGTTATGACGGATTTCCGCATCGGCGGTTATGTCTTTAACAGGATGTACTACAATTCCATGGCAATGGGCGTAAATGTCGATACCCGGAACAGGGAAGGCGCAGGATTTTTGACCTACACCAATCCCGACAAGGGTATTACGAAACAGAACGGCATCGTGCTGGACGGCGTGGTGGAACAGGCTGACGGCTCGTATGAGGAAAACGCTACGGTGATTCCCTACGACGGGTATGTTGCCTCTTCGTTCGGCGTTTCGGGCGGCGGCGTTCCGAATCAAACCATGTCGAACGGTCTGTTCAGGAACAACTGGTGGAAGTTGCGCGAATTGGCTCTGTCCTACAGTCTGCCGAAAGGCGTGATAGAAAAAACAAACGTGCTGAAGAATCTGACCATGTCGGTATTCGGGCGTAACCTGTTCTATATCTACAAGGCTATACCAAATTATGACCCTGAAACAAGCAACGGCACCGACTGGAAAAGTCAGCTGGAAATCGGCGCTTCGGCTTCTCCCGTCCGCTCGTTTGGCGTTTCCGTAAGGGCTACTTTTTAAATGTTATATAATAAATTAAATCTAAAAAAAGAAATGAAAAGAATAATTTTAATTACCATACTTTTTGCCTGCGTGTTTACGTTCAGCAGATGCAGCGAAGCTGATTTCGACGAAAAATACAGAGACCCGGGCAAATCCTCCACCGTTGAGCTGCCCAAATTGTTTGCAGGCACTTTGCTCCTGTCGAAGGAATGGGCTATGAGCACCTACGGACGCTTTTTCGGGTGGGAAGCGCAGGTGCTCGTGAAGCAGGCTAACACCATAGGCATCACGTTAGACAATAATACGTTTTACCGTCTTGAGGGTTATACCGACGGGATGCCGCCTTACGGCGATTTGGCTAAGATGATTTCGTCCTGGCACTTTATGCAGTCCGTTTTTGAGGCTTTGCCCGAAGCCGAAAAACCGGCATCCGAAGCCTACATGCTGGCTGCCGAAACGCAGCTGTATGCAATGACGGCTTATATTATGAGCAGTTTCGGAGATATTCCCTTCGACGAGGTGGGGCAGGTTGCCGTAACGGGCGACATTTCCAAGGCTCATCCCAAGTATCAGGACGATCAGGAGATTTATGGAAGGATTCTCGACCGACTTGGGGAACTTAATACTCGATTCGCCGCCGTTGCGGAACCCGACCCGCTGTTCAAAGGGCAGGATTTTATTAACAGGGGCGATTTGGATAAATGGCGTCGTTATGTGAACTCCGTGCGTTTGCGCGTGGCTTTATTAGTGTCCGCCAACGGAGCTTTGGCGTCGAAGGGTCAGGGAGTGATAGCGGAGATTCTGGGCAATGCCTCCAATAATCCGGTGATCGAAACCAACGACCAAAATGTGTGTATAGCGCAGGTAAATAAAAGCGGTTCGGCGCTGGACGTCAACGGCGGCAGCGGATTCGACTGGATAAATCTGCGAATCGCCTCCACGGAGATGATCAAGCGTATGCAAAAAGCCGGCGACGGCGGCGTCTGGGTTGACGGTCAGGACGACCCCCGTTTGCCGATACTGTTCTGTCTGGCTACAGTAAACGGCGAATTTGCCGTTCTGACGCCGGAGGAAGAAGTTGTTGCCGACCCGCCGAAAAACGGTAAAGCCGTCCCGAAGGTGTTCCGCGGAGCCTGCGCCGCAATGGACTACAATGTCTGGGAAACATATCTGTATCCAAGCGCAAACAGGGCTTATTTCTCGTATATCCGCGAAAACGGCTTCTTTAAGAATAATCGCAACTGGGATAATCCCATCATCACCGCCGCCGAAGTGAGTTTCATCAAAGCCGAAGCCTTCCAGCGCGGCTGGGCGCAGGGCGACGCCAAGGCGGCTTTCAAAACCGCCATAAAACAGTCTGTTGATTTTTATTTCAAATATCAGGACAATCGCACTGCTCACGAATCGCAAATCACCGGGACGAGTTCCACAAGCTACAGCTTCCGCGTGGTGATCAATAACGCCAAACCCACCGACGCCTGGATCGACAAGTTTGCCGACGATCGCTGGTCTTCAAGAATCGACGGTTCCTCATACACCGAACAGCTTGAAGCTATTCTGGAACAAAAATGGTTGAATTTCGGATACATGTACGCCGGAGAACAGTGGAACGACTTGCGTCGAACAGGTTATCCGCGCATGTCGTATCAGAAGGATCGCGACCCTAACGCGGAAATTCCCTATCCCTGCAATCGCTTGCGGTATCCCGAAAACGAACGCAATAATAATACGAATTTCTCGACGCAGGTCGGCTCGCAGGACAATTACAAAGATGTCCTGTTCTGGGCAAAACCCGACTGGCACGACGGACCAACCTGGCAATAGAATTATGAATTTAATTCAATTTAAGTTTGATTTTGATTTTAATTAATCAACCCTGACAGGATGCTAAATCCTGTTGGGGTTGAATTGGTTTTGGGGGTTGACCACCGCGCCGCTCGCGCGGATTTGCAATCCGTGCGTGGAACAGCAGGAGACATACGCTACGGCAATTCATAATTAATAATTCATAATTAAATTACCCGCCGCTCGCGCGGATTTGTAATTCGTGCATGGAACAGCAGGAAACATACGCTACGGCAATTCATAATTCATAATTAAATTACCCACCGCTCGCGCGGATTTGCAATCCGTGCGTGGAACAGCAGGAGACATACGCTACGGCAATTCATAATTCATAATTCATAATTAAATTAGCCGGTATAGTTTTTATTAAGAGTTTCGATATAATCCAGTATTTCCTGTCGTCCGAAGCCGGTTTCCGTTGATGTGGTGAAGATTGGCGGTAATTCTTCCCACATTTCGGAGAGAGTGTTTTTATAGTTTTCCAGTTGTCGGTTCAGGGCGGTTTTTGAGAGTTTATCCGTTTTGGTGAAGACTATAGCAAAGGGTATTTGATTCTCTCCTAATGTATTTATGAAATTAATATCTATCGTTTGCGGTTCAAGGCGGCTGTCGATAAGTGCAAAAAGCAGAACTAACTGTTTGCGGTTTAGAATATAATTCATTGTCATCGGTATAAACTCCTCTCTTTTGTTTTTTGACGACTTCACATATCCGTAGCCCGGCAAATCCACCAGATGCCAGTTATTATTTATCAGAAAATGATTAATCAGCATAGTTTTGCCCGGAGTGGAGGATACCAGCGCTAACTTATGTCTGTTGGTAAGCATGTTGATTAAGGACGATTTACCTACATTCGATCTGCCTATGAAGGCATATTCCGGCAAATCGTTTTGCGGACACTGGGAATATTCCCCGCTGCTTTTTATAAATACTGC
>JAISRS010000425.1 GCA_031273485.1 Prevotellaceae bacterium | reverse complement strand
AAGAAAAGACACAAAAAGAAAAATCTCTTTGTGTCCTTTGCATATTAAATTTTTAAAATTTATGAAAAAGTAACTGTCAGGCTTGTTCCCATTGTTCTTTGAGGAGTTTAACAGCTGCCGGCACAGTTTCTTCTCTGTTGCCTTTAGTGCCGCACTCGAACGAAACAAAACCTTGATAATTAATTTCTTTTAAACCTTTAAAGCCATCGACATAATTATCGGCTTCGCCATCTTCTCCGGGCATCAGACGACGTTTGCGGCTCGCTATATGAACATGAGTCAGATATTTGCCGGCAGAAATAAACGCTCCTCTGTCCGAAGTCTCCTCCCAGGTCATGTGCCAAAAATCTCCCAAACATCTAACGCCGGGCGAATCGACATCTTTGCATAAAGCAGCCGCATCGGCTACTAAGCGCAGATAAAAAGCCTCCCGTCTGTTTAGAGGTTCAAGAATGATTTGAGTTTTATGCTCGTTGGCATAAGCTCCGAGTTCTTTTAAATCAGCCACTAACTGATCTCTTGTTGCCTGCGTATGCGGGAAAGATTTCTGGTGGTTGAATGCCGGAACAAGAATCATGCCTACGGAACCGAGTTCTCCTGCTGCTGCGAGAATTGTCTTGGTTGAATCAATACATTTTTGTTTTTCATCAGGATTATCGGCTAATAACCATCCGCCAAAGCCTGCGCATATTGCGGAGACTTTGATGTTTCTGCCTTTTAATGCATCTTTTATTTCCTGAACACGACCGGCTAAGTTACCTCCTCCGGGTTCAAAACCAACGACGCCAAGTTTTTCCATATAGTCAAACTTCTCGTTCAACGACTTTCCGGGGGGGATACCCTCCTGAAAAGACAGTTTTAGAGGCAATTTGCTTTTTTTATCTTTTGCCTCGCACGAAGGCAAGGAAAAACTGCCGACAGACATTAAGGCTCCTGCTAATCCAACTTTTTTGATAAAATTACGACGATTATCCATAAGATGTAAATTATTTTATATACTGATTATGTTTATTTTCCGGGAACATGCACCACGTATTGACTCATATCCAAATTTTCCAGTTTCGGTTCTTTGGGGAGTAAATCCATGTTCATACCTTTTATTTGATCCCAGGTGAAATGTTTTCCTGTGTATGCCGATTCCCGTCCAAGCACTGCCTGCAAAGACGAATTGGTTGTGGCTTCGGTTTCATTAAACGGTTCGCCTTTTCTGATAGCTGTGATTAAATCCACAAATTCGAGAACATAAGCGTTTGTTTGTTTAAATTCCTGTTTTTCCTTTTCATGATCATATTTCCAGAGTACATTTCCGGCGAGGTCTTTTATTTCGTGAGGACGCCAGCTGCCGTGAGTTCCTTGAACAAATTCCGATACAGGTCCGTCGCAACCGTTAATCTGGCGGCACATACTGTGCATGTGGATACCGTTTTCGTATTCAAAATCAACACTAAACATGTCATACTGGTCGCCTGTAACGCGGCGGTGACGCGCTCCGAATCCTATGCCTTTTTTGGGAGTTAAGCCCGAAAACCAGTTGAATACATCAATATTATGTACATGCTGTTCAACTATATGGTCGCCCGAAAGCCAAGTCCAGTTTACCCAGTCGCGTATCATCCATTCCATATCGGTCCATTCTTTTTGGCGTTCTCTGTACCAGAGCTGACCCTGATTCCAATAAACCGCGCCTCCTGTGATTTCGCCTATAAGTCCGTCGGCAATCTGTTTAAAGCCTTCGACGTATGAGCGTTGATGGCGGCGTTGAGTTCCTGTGCATACGCAAAGTTTTTTGCTGTCTGCAATTTTGGACGTGGCTAATAGTTTCAAGGCTCCCGCTGTGTCCACACAAATAGGTTTTTCCATGAAAACATGTTTATTTGCCTGTACCGCAGCTTCAAAATGTAAGGGGCGGAAAACGGGAGGAGTTACCAATAGTACCAAATCCACCAGCTCAATAACTTTTTTATAGGCGTCAAAACCCACAAAACAGTTTCCTTCGGGAACATCCTGTCCTGTTTCTTTTTTCACTTTTTCCCTTGTTGCGTTCACCTTGTCCTGAAACACATCGCCAAGAGCCACTATTTTAATTCCGTTAGCGGCTCTGGTTGTTCCGATAAGGTCGCCTGTTCCCTGACCTCCGCAACCTACAAGTCCCACTTTCAGTTCTTTGCCGTCGATGGCGATATCCGTCAAAGTAGGGATTCGCACGGCTTTCAGGCGTTCGATGGGGGGATGTTTTTGCGGACCTTTTGCGGTTTCGCTGCAAGAGGATAATGTTGCACCTCCGGTAACCAATGCTCCGGTTCCGGCTACTGCTGCAGTGGACAAAAATTGTCTTCTGCTCAAAGTTGTCTTATTACGTTTCATTCTGAGAAAATTTATTAATTTATTAATTTACTAAATATTATTAATTGTTTTTACAATCCAGTTTCCTACTTCCGATGTTTTACGGGATTTACCGTCGGAGGCGATATCTTCGGTAACTATGCCGACTTGCAGCGATTTGTCCACAACCTGACGGATGTTTTCGGCTTCCGTTTTCAAACCGAACGAATACTCAAACATTAGAGCTGCCGATAGAATTGTGGCTAAAGGGTTGGCGATATCTTTACCTGCGGCTTGCGGATAAGAGCCGTGAATGGGTTCAAACACAGAAGTGTGTATTCCTACGGATGCAGAGGGCAACATTCCCAAAGAGCCTGTTATGACGGACGCCTCGTCGGTGAGTATGTCGCCGAACATGTTTTCCGTAACTATAACGTCGAATTGTTTAGGATATTGGATTATCTGCATTGCGGCGTTATCGACAAACATATATTCTGTTTTTACATCGGGATATTCTTTTTCCAGTTCCTGTGATACCTGACGCCAAAGGCGGGAGGTGGACAGGACATTTGCCTTGTCAACGACGGTGAGGTGTTTTTTGCGTTTTTGCGCATATTGATATGCCAGACGGACAATGCGTTCGATTTCAGGTTTTGTATATACGCAAGTATCGTATGCCGTATTTCCGTCTTCCGATCTGCCTTGCGGTTGTCCGAAATATATTCCTCCGGTCAGTTCTCTGATGCATATAAAATCAGCGTTTTCGACCAAATCTCGGCGTAAGGGCGAGCGGTGGATTAATTGCGGGAAAACGGCAACGGGACGGATATTTGCATACAGTCCTAATTTTTTTCTCATTGCAAGCAGACCCTGTTCCGGGCGGATTTTTGCGCCGGGGTCGTTGTCGTATCGGGGCGAGCCTATTGCTCCAAAAAGCACGGCATCGGAGTCCATGCATAATTTATGGGTAGAATCGGGGTACGGATTTCCGTATGCGTCAATTGCCGCAGCCCCAACTAATGCCGATTCGTAACTTAGTGTATGGTTGTATTTTGAACAAATCGCTTTAACGACGTTCAATGCCTGTGTCACAATTTCAGGACCTATTCCATCACCCGGAAGAACGGCAAGATTAATCTTCATAGTTTATTTTTTTCCTTGATTTGCAACTGCTGCCATTTTCTTTTTTATTTCTTCGGGGTCGCCGAGGAAGTAATCTTTGACGAGGGTAATATTATCGTCAAATTCAAATACGTAAGGTATGGCTGTAGGGAGATTTAGACTGACGATATCGGAATCCGAGATGTTTTTCAAGAATTTTATAATTCCTCTCAGACTGTTACCATGTGCGGCGACTATCACTTGATTATATTGTTGCAGCGAGGGGACTATCACTTTTTCCCAATAGGGGACGGCTCTTTCCACTGTTTCTTTCAACGATTCCGTCAGGGGAATTTCGCAATCCGTCAATTCGTTGTAGCGTAAATCGGCGCGTGGATTGCGTGGGTCGTCGGAGGCGAGGGGGGCTGGGGCTATATCGTAGCTTCGGCGCCATATCAGGACTTGTTCTTCTCCGTATTTTTCGGCGGTTTCCGTTTTGTTCAGACCCTGCAACATGCCATAATGTTTTTCGTTAAGTCGCCAGGATTTTTCTACGGGAATCCAGTCCAAATCCATCACATCCAGCACTCCGTTTAGGGTTTTAACTGCTCTTTTCAGATATGATGTGTATGCTTTTTGAAATACGAATCCGTGTTCTTTCAGTGTTTTTCCTGCCACTGTTGCTTCTTCGACGCCTTTTGCCGACAAATCGACATCCGTCCAACCTGTGAATCTGTTTTCTTTGTTCCAAATACTTTCTCCGTGACGGAGTAATACGACTTTTTTCATTACTCTGGTTTATTTATAATTAAAAAATGTTACTTTTTTGTAGCGGGCAAAATTAGATTTCTTTTTTATGTTTTCCAAATTTTAATTTTATCTGTCATCGTCATTACGATGATTTTCAATTTATAATAATGTTTTATATTTTATTTTTTGTCTTTAAATATACTTGTTATTTCTATAGCATTTTATTGATTATTGTCGCTATCGTACAATTTTATCAAAATCGGACGCAGTTTATAGCCTTTTTCTTTCAGGAGCGACACCACTCCGTTCATATTTTTATAATCGGCAAGATGTAAGGCGCCTACTGCGGCAAACAGGGTTTTATTCTGTTTTATAAAATCGCTGATTCGGTTAGCCATATTAACATTTCGTTCTGCAATCATCACCGAATCGGAAGCGCCGGGAGAGCTGGAAATCATCCCAAGTTCTTTTTCCAGAAGGGCTATTGTTTCAATGTTTTGTTCTCTGTATGCGTTCAATACTTTGCCGAATATTTTTTTACCCGCAGCATGAAATCCCAAATTCTCTTTTTTACAGTAACCGTATATTTCCGTAATGCTTTTTGCCTGTTCCGACAAGGGAATTTTGTCAATCATTTCCAATTGTTCTTCCATTGTTTCTATGCCGAATATATTTTTTTTGTTAGTTTTTGCGTATTCGTTTAATTGCAGATCAACCGACTGTACGGTCATCGGATTATCAATCAGCAGATACGTCTGGAGGAAGAAGGGTTTGAACATTTTCACCTGTTCTCCCATCATTTTAATTATGGGGATGGTGCGAATTTCGGCATATATTTCGGGTTCCAGCAATTTATCAAGCGTGCTGTCGGGGTTGCCGATAAAGACGCGTTGCATTAACATGCTTTGGTCGATGTTGTTCATATCAATTTCCAACGAAAAGTTATCGCAACGGTCTATAGCCTCGTAGATTTCTTTGGGAAGTTTAAAAATATTCGTATCATAAATGTGTATGGTTCCATATAAATATGATGGGTTTTGCAGATCGTTTCCGGTAATTTCCCATAAAAGCGAAAATCTGTCCGATGTCTTAAATTCTTCGGCGCTTACGCAGGCAATAATTACGATAAACAAAAAACTGCCTGTAAATAAGTCTATAATGCGCTTTTTTAATTTTGTATTCATGCAATATCCAATTTAATTTTTACGAATTGATATTAAATAAAATTCGGACAAAACACTTACAAAAATCTTGCCATTAATTATTAAATGAATGAAATTTTCATATTGATGAAAAATATTTTTTCATACCGATGAAATTATGAACGATGAATAATGGCGTGCAAATCCAAACCGGAACCAAAACATACTTGCGACCCAGGTCGCAAGTCCCAACCGGAGCCAAAACATACTTGCGACCCGAGTCGCAAGTCTAAACCGGACCCAAATCATATTTGCGACCCGGGTCGCAAGTCTAAACCGGAGCAAAACATACTTGCGACCTGGGTCGCAAGTCTAAACCGGAACAAAAACATACTTGCCCAACAGTAGGCAAGTCTAAACCGGAACAAAAACATACTTGCCGGAACTCCGGCAAGTCTAAACCGGAATCAAAACATACTTGCCGGAACTCCGGCAAGTCAGAACCGGAACCAAAACATACTTGCCGGAACTCCGGCAAGTCAGAACCGGAACCAAAACATACTTGCCGGAACTCCGGCAAGTCTAAACCGGAGCAAAAACATACTTGCCCAACAGTGGGCAAGTCCAACCTTTAAAGACTTTAAAGTCCTTAATGCACATACCGGTTGCAAACCAGCGCAAGAGCCGCCGGAGAGAGGCGTACTCTCCCCAAGCCGGACAAGCCGGAACCAAAGAGGATGTATTTGACTGCGTCGAACTTACGTTTCAAATTGTCGTTTTTGTACTTCGTAAAGAAAACAACAATCTTAATATTGAATATTCTGCCAAAAATTACATCAATTTTTGAAATAAGATACTAACTTGCCTGCTCCGATGAAAATTTCTTCGATGCCACATACACCCAAAAAGTTCACAAAACACTTTCCGAAGATATTTTTAATACTAAAAGACATCCTTTTTATGCCAAAAAGCATCGTCGAAATACTCCCGAAGGTCAAATTAATACTGAAAAGCATCTCGAAAATGTCATTTTGGCATTTTGAAATACCTCCGAAGCATTAATTAATGTCATTTTGGCATTATGGGGAACTTCCGAAGTATTATGTCATATTTAAAAAGATATAAACTGTTTTTTCGGCGTTCGACATCAATTTTTAAATCTTCATTTACAATGGGTAAACTTCGGTGTGAAAATCTTGTCTGTCTTGAAAAATCAAGTTTCTACAGGTTCCGTTGCTTAAAAATTAATCATTAATTGTATATTTGCGCAAAAATTAAAATTATATATAATGAAATTTAATACTCTTACAACTATAACTCCTATTGACGGAAGATACTATTTCAAGGTGAAG
>JAISRS010000401.1 GCA_031273485.1 Prevotellaceae bacterium | reverse complement strand
TAATCCGTCGGGGATTGTTGTATGTATGAGTTTTTTACGGTGATCTAACCGTACAATTCCGTTCAGCGGAATCAGGATATTTGTTTCCATGCTAACTATTTCCACGCATGGATTTCCGGGAAATTCAAATACTTTGGTAACCTGTCCTAATACGCCCAGATTTGAATCTTTTACGGTAAATCCGATCAATTCGGTTAATTCGGATTTTGATTCGTCGGATTTGGAAGGCGCAGGTTGTGAGCGGATAAAAATTTGTTTACCTGTTAATTCTTCCGCAAGAGTTTCCGATTCCATATTTTCGAATATAACTTTGGCTTTTTTACCTCGCAGTTCAAATAATTTGAAATAAAAAGGAACCCATAATCCATCAATTTTAATGAATACGGGTTCCTTTATTAATTCATTTCGGAGAGCCGATTCTTCAATGATTTTTATCAGAAGCTCTCCTTCCGTACCAAAAGTCTTCAGTACTTCGCCGAATAAGCATTGTGCCTCAGTAGTCAATTTAAGATTCTGTGGGTTTTGCGTTTTCGGCAGCCTGTGCCTCGCTTGCGGCTTGTGCTTCCGCATCGATTCTTTTTTGCGCAATCGCTGCTTCTTTAGCTTCTTTTACTTTAGCTTCAGCTTCCAAACGAGCTTTTTGTTCGTTGTGCGACTTTTGATTCAACTGTTCTTTTTTAGCTTGGATTTTTGCTTCTTTTTCAGCCATCCATGCATTAAATTTTTCTTCTGCAGCTTCTTCCGTCAGAGCGCCTTTTTTTACTCCTCCCTGCAGATGTTTTTTCAACAGAACTCCTTTATATGAAAGGATTAATCGACAAGTGTCCGTAGGTAATGCGCCGGCATTCAACCAATACAAAGCTCTGTCCGATTTTAATTCTATTGTTGCGGGATTAGTATTGGGGTTATATGTTCCCAATTTTTCAATAAAGCGTCCATCTCTCGGCGACCGAGAGTCTGCTGCTACGATGTGATAGAACGGATATCCTTTTTTTCCGTGTCTGGCTAATCTAATTTTAACTGCCATAATTAATTGTTATTAAGTTAATAAACTTATTGCCCACTTATCTCGTAAGGGCGTGCAAAGGTAAATAAAAATTTTATATATCAAACAAATCTCTCCACTATAAATACTCATTCTCCAATTGTTATATCCATAATTTATATGATTATGTGAAGATTATGATTTTTCGGGAACCAACAAAAAACGCAAAGAACATACTTTGCGGATTCTTTGCGCTCTTTGCGTTAAAGTCACCGAATTAATCGAATGAAACGAATTTAAAATCCGCAGGATTTTTTTATTTATCCACGAATTACACGAATCACACGAATTTAAATCCTGTGGATTTTTGCGAATTTCCACGAATTAAAAAATCCTGTGGATTTTTGCGGATTTCCACGAATTAAAATCCTGCGGATTTTGTTATTTATCCATGAATTACACGAATTTTTCTGCGAAGGCAAAAATCCTGAAAATCCTTCCCTCAGGTAAATCCTGCTTCGTACAGTTTAAAAAAATCGTTCAATTCGTAAATAATATGTTTAGAAACATCGCTTTACGGCGTTTGAAACAATATATTTGAAACATCAAACAGAAATTTTGTAGATGCAATATAAAAATTATTCATACCTTTATGCCGCTTAAATGCAATATTTAATTTTGTAATTGATTGAAACATAGAGACAGATAAATAAATAATGGAATCAAAAAAAATCAAATCGGCGCTGATTTCCGTCTATTATAAAGACAATCTTGAGGAAATCGTACAACTGCTCAACAAATATGGCGTTACCATATATTCCACGGGCGGAACACTTGAATTTATAAAAAACATCACCGAAGCATCTTCGGTCGAAAGTCTTACGGGATACCCTTCGATTTTGGGCGGCAGAGTAAAAACCCTTCACCCGAAAGTATTCGGAGGAATATTAAGTCGCAGAGATAACGTTTCGGATAAGGAAGACCTCGAAAAATATGAAATCCCCGAAATAGACCTCGTTATTGTGGATTTGTATCCCTTCTCCGAAACTCTGGCTTCGGGGGCGACGCATGAAGAAATAGTGGAAAAAATAGACATCGGCGGCATCTCCCTGATTCGGGCTGCCGCAAAAAACTATAAAGACACGCTCATAATCTCATCGCGTGAACAATACGGCGCATTTGCGGAACTTTTGCAAACAAAAAACGGATCAACAGACCCGGACGACAGAAGACGCTATGCCACAGAAGCATTTGACGTCACAACTACGTATGACAGACATATATCGGACTATTTCAACTCATTGACGGATAAACGACGTTTCACTTTAAATGTCTATCCGGCGAATAAGTTACGGTATGGCGAAAATCCCCACCAGAAAGGAGTTTTCTACGGCAGGTTGGACGACATATTTACTCAATTGCACGGTAAAGAAATTTCGTATAACAATCTTTTGGACATAGACGCGGCGTTTGCCTTAATCAACGATTTTTCGGAACCGACCTACGCTGTGATTAAACATAATAATGCCTGCGGATGCGCTTCCGACGATAACCCACTCGAAGCATGGAAAAAAGCTCTGGCGGGAGACCCCGTGTCCGCTTTCGGCGGAATAATCATCACCAATCGCAAAACCGACAGGCAATGCGCGGAAGAAATCAATAAACTGTTTTTTGAAATCATCCTCGCTCCCGAATATACGGAAGACGCCTTAACGATATTAAAAAGCAAAAAAAACCGTATCATTCTGGAACTGAAATCCGGCAAACGTCCCAAAGAACAATTCCGCTCCGTGCTGAACGGTGTACTGGTGCAGGAAACGGATTCGGTTACCGAAGATGATTCATATCTGAAAACGGTTACAAAAAAAACGCCGGAAACACAGGAAATAAACGATTTGATTTTTGCAAATAAATTAGTGAAACATTCAAAATCCAATTCGATAGTCTTGGCAAAAAATCAACAGCTGCTTGCAAGCGGAGTGGGTCAGACATCAAGAGTTGATGCACTGAAACAGGCAATTGACAAAGCAAAAAGTTTCGGATTTTCACTAACCGGAGCAGTTATGGCTTCGGACGCATTTTTCCCTTTCCCCGACTGTGTGGAAATTGCTTCAAAAGAGGGAATAAGGGCAATCGTACAACCCGGCGGTTCCGTCAAAGATCAGGATTCGATTGAGGTTTGCGACAGGGAAGGCTTGTCGATGGTATTTACAGGATATAGACATTTTAAACATTAAAATAATAATAAAAAAATATAATAAACATGGGACTTTTTTCTTTTTTAACTCAAGACCTTGCAATGGATTTAGGCACGGCAAATACGCTGATTGTGCATAACGGCAAGGTGGTGGTCAATGAACCGTCGATTGTTGCAATCGACAGAAATACAAATAAAACTATTGCCATTGGAGAAGTCGCAAGACAAATGCACGGCAAAACTCACGAAAATATCAAAACCGTGCGCCCTCTCAAAGATGGCGTAATTGCCGATTTTGAAGCGGCTGAACAAATGATTCGCGGAATGATAAAGATGATTCCATCAAAATCTCGCCTTTTTACGCCCACGCTGCGAATGGTTATCGGCATCCCTTCGGGAAGCACCGAAGTGGAAGTCAGAGCTGTGCGCGATTCGGCAGACCAGGCGGGAAGCCGCGAAGTATATCTTATCCACGAACCCATGGCTGCCGCTCTGGGCATAGGAATCGATGTGGAAGCGCCTGTAGGTAACATGGTTGTGGATATAGGCGGAGGAACTACGGAAATAGCCGTCATAGCCCTTGGAGGGATTGTGAATAATTGCAGCATAAGAATAGCCGGCGACGAATTTACCGAAGATATACAACAATATATGCGTCAACAACACAACCTCAGAGTGGGAGAAAGAACGGCGGAAGAAATAAAAATTAAAGTCGGTTCGGCTTTAACAAACCTGGAGAATCCTCCCGAGGATTTAAACGTAAGAGGTCCGAATCTGATGACGGCTCTGCCCATAGAAGTAGCCGTAAATTACGAGGAAGTAGCCCATGCTATTGATAAATCAATAATGAAAATAGAGGCGGCTATTATGAATGTTCTTGAACAGACTCCTCCCGAACTTTATGCCGATATAGTATCAAACGGAATATTCCTCACAGGCGGCGGCGCTTTGTTGAGAGGACTGGATCTGCGACTGAAAAATAAGATTAATATCGAGTTTAATGTTGCGGAATCGCCCCTGCTCGCAGTGGTTCGCGGAACCGGAGTAGCTATAAAAAATATCGGCAGAGGAGTGCCTTATTTGTTTAGATAATTGAAAATCGTGCTTAACGGTTATTATTATTTTGTTAATTGAAGAGCAGGGGTGAAATTATTTTATCCCTGCTTGGATTTTATATTAATATGTATAACACGTTTATATAATTAAAAATTACGAATTACGAATTACGAATTACGAATTATGAATTACGAATTACGAATTAAAAATTACGAATTAAAAATTACGAATGATTTAAAATGTTTGTTCACAACGGTTCATGTGAATAATACATGTAAATATTTTTTGTGATTTATATAAAATAAAGAGATAAAAAATTTGTATAAAATAATAACATTAATATCATGAGATTGATTATTCAACCTGATTATGCAGGTATTTCCAAATGGACGGCGAACTACATAAAATCAAAAATCAACGCTTTTGCTCCTGCCGAAGCTAAACCCTTTGTTTTGGGACTTCCCACAGGCTCGTCGCCTCTGGGGGTTTACAGGGAACTGATCAAGGCTTTCGAAAATAAAGAGGTATCATTCCAAAATATCGTCACTTTCAATATGGACGAATATGTGAATCTTCCCGAAAATCATCCCGAAAGTTATCATAGCTTTATGTATAACAATTTCTTTAAACATGTTGACATACGTCCCGAAAACATAAACATTCTCAACGGAAATGCCGAAAACCTCGCGGAGGAATGCGAACGTTACGAAGCTAAAATTAAAAGCTACGGCAAAATTCACCTGTTTATGGGAGGCGTGGGCGTTGACGGACATATTGCGTTCAATGAACCGGGGTCGTCGCTTGCGTCGAGAACCAGAGTAAAAACGCTCACAAAAGACACTGTGATTGTTAATTCCCGCTTTTTCGACAATGATGTGAATAAGGTTCCTAAAAAAGCCTTAACCGTTGGCGTTGCCACGGTTATGGACGCCGAAGAAGTACTTGTCATAGCTAATGGCCATAATAAAGCCGCGGCATTGCAACATGCTGTGGAAGGCGCTGTGAACCAAATGTGGACAATTTCGGCATTACAGCTTCATCCCAAAGGCATAATCGTGTGCGACGAAGCCGCCACCGTAGAACTGAAAGTCGGAACGGTAAACTATTTTAAAGATATAGAATCATCCGACGAGTAGAAGATAGAAGACTCGCTGCACCAAAATACGGAACAAATATATTAATGATATAAAAAATCCGATTGCAGGACGAAAAAAAACGTTTTGGAAACCTTCCTGCAATTTGCAGGAAGAAAAAAAACATTTTGGAAACCTTCCTGCAATTTGCAGGAAGAAAAAAAACATTTTGGAAACCTATCCAAAAAATTGTGGGACGATTTCCGCGCTTGTCGGATTTCGATAAACATGTCTAAAACCGGTTTGTTCTTGAAGAATAGTTTGTCATTACGATTTTGATGCGGTTGACTTGAACGTAAGTTCGACTCGGTCAAATAATCCGGTAGTTTTTGTATTCGAATATCCGGTAACCGGTCAGTTTTTCCACCAGCATCTTGAACCTGTATTTCAGAGAAAGATTGGTTTTCTTCAAATCGTGGTCGAACTTCCAGTTAATGCGGCTAATTCTGTCAGTCATCACTTTGGGGTGAGTTCCGTCAAAGCGGCTTAGAGCGTCAATATTCGAATAATCAAATTCATCGGCTTTGGCTACATTGTCCTCAAGGCGGGCATCGTCGTGATAAAGCCGCACGAATCCGTTGATTTTCTGCTGCATGTTCTTGGGATGTTTGACCCAGCCGTAGTGATAAATATATGCGTCAATAGGTTTGACGTTCAACTTTTTATTTTCGCCTTTCCTGAAACCCTGCGCATCGCGATAGGAATATATATTCCTGTTTTTGCGGATGATTCTTATTTCGTTCCTGTACCACCACGGAGCAATACCGACATAATCGTACGAGCCGTAGAAATGGCGGTAATGAAAAAGCAGTCCGTCAACATCGGAGTCGTCTTTCCATCGCAACATTTCCCGGCGGACGGTATCGTGATATTGCTCATGCAGAATTTCATCGCCCTGAATATAAAAAGCCCAGTCCGCATCGTCCGACACTGCGTTGAAAGCCTTGTTTGTTTCCTGCGCCAAAACAGCGCCCCCGCTGCGTAACGAATCGTCCCAGACCGTTTCCACAATCCGGATTTTGGGCGAAGAAATCCCCCGAATTAATCCCAAAGTATCATCGTCCGATTTTCCTACGGCAATCACAAACTCGTCGCACAAAGGAAGTACCGACTGTATGGCTTCCACAACGGGATAATCGTATCGAACGGCATTACGAATAAAACTGAATCCTGAAACTTTCATATATTTATTTTGACTGAAAAATAATTATTACCAAATATATACATCAGTTATTTCCACTCAAGGAATTTCTGTATCTGCCGTTCCTGTAATACGGGAGGAGTAGCATTTAATGGTTGATGATTCATCACTTTTGCATATTTTTCCAGATATGCCAGCGCCATCTTTTTTGAGTTGAAACAGTCCCGTGCATATTCATGGCAGCGCTTTTGCGAATATTGACCTGTTTCTTTCAAAGCCCGTGCCAATTCGTCGGCTCGACAGGACAGAAAACCTGCGTCCGAATGTATAATTTCGGGCAAAGAACCGTATGGAGTACCCAGTACGGGACAGCCGAAATACAGACTTTCGATTAATGCCAGTCCAAACGGTTCGTGCCAGCGCACAGGGAATATCAATCCTTTGGACGATTGTAACAACGAGTATTTCCTTTCTCCGCCTACCATTCCATAAAATTTGACACGGGGAGAGAGCGTCAATCGAAATCCCATTTTTATGTTTAATCTGTATCCTCCCAGTACAAACAATTGCTCATCAGGCACGGATGTTATTACCCGTATGGCTCCCTTTACATTCTTGACCCGCCATGCGGCATTTCCCAGAAAATGAAAATGGTTGCGCCGCACATTCCAGTTCGGGCGAGCATAGTCGTCCCAGTCGATTCCGTTATATACGAAAGAATCACTGCCAAAACGCTGTGCATGATTCCCTGAAACAAATACGGTATTTCTGTCCCGCTCCGTCATATCATTGCTGTTTGCGTGCATTGTAACTATGTAGGGGATTTCGACAGCTTCCTCCGGCGGAGCATTGTTAAAATGGACGACATCTGTTTTCGGCAATTGATGGGCAATCGGTCGTAAAGGGTCGATTATATGGACTTGTCCAAAGTCGCAATGTGAACCTTTCCGCACCAGATAGGACACTTTATGCCCCATTTTAACCAATTCTTTTCCAAGATACCAGATTACTCGCTCCGTGCCTCCATAACGAAATACAGGAATGACACTGTCGTTGACTATGAGAATATGCATAATTTTTCGATATTTAATTTTTCAAAATTAGAGAACGCCATAAGGCAACTGTGTTATATTTTTGTTGTTTATAAATCTTTTATCCGTTTAGCAGTTCTATACATTTGTCGGCATCCTCTTTAGTTAATTTCAATTCGGTTTCAATGGCATGAAGGTCGCCCAAATCACTCTTTAAGGGGATATCGTCAATGGCTACATAATTTTTGATTGAAGGATGGGTGTCCACATATAGCTGTATTTCTTTCGCT
>JAISRS010000386.1 GCA_031273485.1 Prevotellaceae bacterium | reverse complement strand
TCTTTCTCGCCGGTTTTTACCAATACTGTCTTTTGCGGATAAGTCAGGATAAAGTATAATAATTTTTCTTTTTCTATCTCAATTACAGCCATCCAAAACTCTTTTTCGTTTTTCGTTTTTATATTTTTACGGTATTCTTTATAGATTTCATGGCTCTGTACGGATTGATTGGGGTCTTTTTTCAACAGTGTAATATACTCGTCAAAAGTGAGACCTTCCCATACATACCGCACATAATTAGCAACAGGAGTTTCCACGCCGTTCATGGTAACATCTCTAAAGACGGTAAAAAATGCTTCTACCGATTCTATCAAACGGATACTGTCGTAATTACTTCTGCGTCTGAGAAACAGTACCACCGTATTTGTTCCCGTTGCCATAAAAGTATTGCTGCCCAATTCGGTAATGGCAATGATTTCAAAATATTGCAGAATGATTTCGCGAGATTTAGTATAAATGCCGGTATTGCTCAAAATAGAACTCGGCAAAATAATACCTGCCACGCCGCCGTCTTTCAGGAGTTGTTTGGTACGTTCCACAAACAGACATTCTATTTCGGAACTGTTGTCGGTCAAACTATCGTAAAGTGTAAAATCGTCTTTACCGTAGAACTTTGCAGCATTGTTTTTAAATGCCGAAACCGAATAGGGCGGATTAGAAACAAGAATATCGAATTGCTTGTTATCCTGCTGAAAATCTTTGTCTTTTATCAGTAGTTTTCCTTTATAGTCGGGGTGTCCCAATCGTGCAAGCCCGTCCGAATGAATTACTTTAGCCAGTCCGTCGCCGTGCAGATAGCAGCCCACTTTGCCTACTTTTACAAGGCGATAATCTTTTTCAATTCCATAAATGTAATTGAAAGCCCACGAAAAATTGTCGTCTTTCCACCCTCTGATTTTTTTTGCGACACTTAGCGAATAATTTTTATCATTTTTAGATTGCAAAAGCCGCTGAATTTCATTCATTATTTCGGTAACAAAATGCCCGCTACCTGCCGCATAGTCCATCACATACGGCAAAAGCGTATCATTGTCGATTTTTGCCGTCGACAGTTTTTCTTCCAAAATTTTATCAACAGGCAAACTTTTTATAATGAATTGAGCAACCGGCACAGGCGTAAAAAATTGTCCCGACTCCTGCTTTAAACCGGTAGTTAACAGCAGTTCAAAAAAATCGGAAAGATATTGCTGCTTTTTGGTGTAACGAAGTTTATACTTTTGCAGCAGTTCAACAATTTCTTTTACCACAACGGCATTATCATCGAAAGATTGTTCGTCATATACATCTTTGATTGCAAATTCGTTATTCTTTTCTAAACGGATTTTCCTAAACACTTCTAATATCGGATTCCGCTGTTCTTCGGTCAGGAAATGAAATTTGTTGTTAAACTCCGTTTCGGAAAAATCGGTAACTGCTTTTTCCAAAAACTCGTACATGCCGTTTTTGTATAAGTCGGTCAGCCTAAGTTGAAAACTTCGATGATTATCTTTAGGATAATATATTCCTTCATATTTAAAGGGTGTATTGAACCATTGGAACCCCAATTCATTCGCTGTTCCTTCATTCACTTTTTCATCATAAATTTTACAAAGAAAAAGTGTAAAAATACGATTAAACGCATTGCCTTTGTCCGAAACTACATTGTGGCGAAGGATTTCTAAAAATCGATTGAAAATAAAACTGCTGTCTTCCGGTTTTATATCTTCAAGTTCATTTATAGTTAATGCCTTACTCTCAAAATTGTAAGGTTTTACCCAAGCATCGAAAACACCATTATCTTTGCTGAGTTTGTTCCATTTTTCGTAGAAATCTTTGACGTCGCCTGTACGGTAATCGTCTTCGATTTTCACGATCTCGTTCAGGAAAACGACTTCGTTATCTTGCAGTTCCGAAGCATATAACATAAGCAAATCCGCTTTATTGCTGAATTTAAAATAGGTAAACAGTTGTCCGCCGTCTTTTTTCATTCGGGCAAATTCTTTGTCAAACTCCTTTCCGTAAGTTTTGCATTCAATCAGCAAATATTCCGAACCGTCGTCGCGGGTTACGCAAATATCCAACCTTCCGGAAGTACCATGTCCTGCCGGATAAGTTTTTTCCAAAATAATGTTTTCGGGCTTGTATCCTTTGTCGAGCAAACGGTTTACAGATTCAAGAACGACAAAGTTTTCAGGTTGGGAAAAATTTTGCGTTGTGGAACTGTCATATTTAATTTTATCTCCGTAAAAGATTCTGTTATTTGCAAAATCAATCTGTATGGTATAGCCGTCAGCGTATTTTTTTTCAAAAATATCCGACGTATTTTCTTTTGGAAGAAAATTTAATGCACTGATTATTTTTTTATTGTCCATACATTTAAAAAATGAAACACGTTGCGAATATACGAATTATATTATAAATGCAAGATTTAGTATCTTATTTCCGAAATTGATGTAAATTTTGGCAGAATATTCAATATTAATATGGTTGTTTTCTTGACGAAGTATAAAAACCTTATTTCTACCTGATTTTCCAAACAAAACAA
>JAISRS010000385.1 GCA_031273485.1 Prevotellaceae bacterium | reverse complement strand
GCTCAACAGCTGCAATTGGCTAAAGTAAAGGTGCAGGATATGACCCCTGTTTATACAATTATTCAACCTTCGGTTGTTCCTCTGAATGCATCAAGTCCCAGAAAAATATTGATTTTAGTAGGCTTGATTTTCGTTTCATTCGTAGGAGCCTGCGGCTGGATATTTGTAAAGCAAAGTTTTTTGAGCGTTTTTATGGAAAAGAAAGACACGGTGGATCCGGATAACTCATAATGTAGTATATGTTTTTTTAATTGTTAGAATGGTGGCTTTGATTATGTAAAGTAATTGAGGCCATTTTCGTATGTATCCTCATGATTCGCATTAAGACAGCCCCTTTGCGGATAAATTCGGTGATAAAGAAAAATTCGTGTAATTGACTGCGTCGAACTTACGTTTCGTGGATAAATGTCTGAACCTTGACCAAAGGATTACAGGATTTTCATGATTCTGCCTTCGCAGAAAAATTCGTAAAAATCCGCAGAACTTCCCCATGGGACATAGCCGTCAGGCTAAGAACGATAACACTCCGTGGCTAAACCGTAAGTCCCGCAGGGACGACACCTTAAGAGGCCGCGCCGGAAAGTGTCGTCCCTGCTGGACTTGTCGAGCGCAGCCGACAGGTATAGTCGAACATTTCAGGTATAACACTCCCTTAGCCTGACGGCTATGCCTCCCTGGAGGGAACAGGGGGCTGATGGCATGTTGGCTGTTATGATTTTCCGATTAAAGTATTACCTTTGCCGCTTCAAATATTAGGAATTATGCACAAATGCACAAATATTATATACAATTTATACATTATCAAATAACCAAAACATCGGATAAAGAAAATGAAAGAAAAAAGTAGCGCCGTTAAAGAAGCCCTCTGGACAAGGGGTTTCATACTTGCATGTTTAGCCAATTTTCTGATGTCGTTTGCGTTTTATTTGTTAGTGACAACTTTGCCGCTTTATTTGGTTAAAGAACTGTCGATAGATCATTCGAAAGTGGGGATAGTTCTGTCGTCTTACACATTGGCGATGTTGTTTGCGAGAGCCTTTTCGGGATATTTGGTTGATACCATATCTCGAAAACGCCTGTTTATGTTTTCGCTAATCGTTTTTTCGATACTGTTCGGAGGATACATCCGGGCAACCACGGTAGCGGCATTTATGATTCTCAGGTTTTTTCACGGAGCGGCATGGGGCGTCACAACCGTTTCGGGCAACACCATTGCAATAGATATAATTCCATCGTCGAGGAGAGCCGAAGGAATAGGATTCTATGGTTTGAATATGAATATTTCCATGGCAATAGCTCCATGGATAGGCTTATTAGTGTACGACAATTGGGGGTATCTGTCGTTGGTTCTCTGCTGTTTGTTCACGGGATTTGCCGCTTTGGTAACAGTTCGGTCGATGGACATAAAACCCCGTGAACATAAAAAAGAACCCGTTCCGAAGTTGTCGTTAGACAGATTTATCCTGATCAAAGCCCTGCCCGTGGGGGTAAATCTGATATTATGCGCCGTCGCATACGGCGCTCTTATATCGTATGGAGCGCTGTATGGCGAGGAAATCAAAATAGGCAATCCCGGCATCATGTTTTTGTTTATGGCTGTAGGACTTGGCTCCTCGCGCATCTTTTCGGGGCGACTGGTCGATAAGGGAAATCTGCATAAAGTGTCTGTATTTGCAATGTTACTGCTCACCGCATCCTTTGTGATATTTGCGTCGGCAAACAATATTTACGCCTACTGCACAGCTTCTCTCATGATAGGCGTGGGTTTCGGAAGCATAGTCCCTGCGTTTCAGACCATGTTTGTGAATATGGGTAAGCACAATCAACGCGGAACGGCAAATTCGACCTATCTCACATCCTTCGATATGGGCATAGGCGCAGGGATGCTTATGGGAGGATATGTGTCGTCGTTTGCAAACCTGTCGGCGGTATATCTGGCGAGCGCCGCCTTATGCGCAATTGCTGCGGTATATTATCTTACGATAACCATGCCGGTGTATAATAACAGTAGGAAAAATAAACGGAAAGAAGAAATAATACAACAAATCTGACGGTTCAACTGTTTACATATACGGAAAAAGTTGACATAAGTCAGTAAGTTTGATAGCGATTAAATAATAGCAGTATGACATCAGAGCAAAACATATTTGTGCCGGAGATTTTGTATGAGGATAACCATATTATTGCTATAAACAAAAAGCCTTCGCAAATAGTGCAGGAGGATAAAACCGGCGACATACCTTTAATTGAACTCGTTAAAGGTTTCATAAAACAGCGTGACGGTAAACCCGGCAATGTTTTCCTTGGAGTGGTACACCGCCTGGACCGTCCTGTTGGGGGCGTTATCATTTTTGCAAAGACCGACAAAGCTCTAATCCGCCTGAATGAGCTGTTTCGTAAGGGCGAAGTCCGCAAACAATACCTTGCCATAGTGAAACAGGCGCCTCCCAAAGAACATGACATTCTTGTCCATTACCTCGCAAGGAACGAAAAACAAAACAAATCGTATGCCTATAATACTCCCGCAAAAAACACAAAAGAGGCGCAACTGGAATATACCGTTTTGGGCAAAAGCGACAGTTTCACTATCCTGCATATCCGTCTTTTTACGGGCAGACATCATCAAATCAGATGTCAGCTTGCCGCAATCGGCTCGCCCATCAAAGGCGACCTGAAATATGGATTCAACCGTTCAAACGAGGATATAAGCATTTCGCTTTTAGCTTATTCCATCTCATTTATTCATCCCGTAAAGAAAGAGCCTGTAAACATCACCGCCCCACTGCCCAAAACAGATGTCTGGAGGTTTTTTACCGATATTGTTGCACAGGCACAAACCAACAGGACGGAATAAGGTTAAGATACGCTAAATAAATGGTTTGTGAGGGAAGCTAAGTGGGTTAAGGACTTTAGTCCAAGGACTCTCGGACCAAAACCCCATAGGGTTTCGGACCAAAACTCCATAGACTCCGTTTCTGCCAAAAATTACATCAATTTAGTATCTTATTTCCGAAATTGATGTAAATTTTGGCAGAATATTCAATATTAATATGGTTGTTTTCTTGACGAAGTATAAAAACCTTATTTCTACCTGATTTTCCAAACAAAACAA
>JAISRS010000330.1 GCA_031273485.1 Prevotellaceae bacterium | reverse complement strand
ACCTTTATTTTGCATTTATTTCTTTTTTTGTACATTTGCGACGTTAAAAACCCGGAATATAGAATGAAGATAAAATTTATAGTAATCGGGAAAACCGATACGGCATATCTGCAAGAAGCCATATCGGTATATGAAAGTCGTTTAAAACATTATGTTTCATTTGAATTAATCTGTATTCCCAACATCAGGAATGTGGGAAAATCGGACGAAAATCAATTGAAAATTAAAGAAGGAGAAAGTATGTTAGGATATATTGATTCGGGAGATGAACTGATATTGCTTGATGAAAAAGGTTTGATGTATTCGTCGGTAGAATTTTCATCATTCCTTGCAAAGAAAATAAACACAGGGATCAGATCACTTGTATTTGTTGCCGGAGGCGCTTATGGCTTTTCGGAAAAGGTTTACTTGAGGGCTTCGGCGAAGATTTCGCTTTCGCGGATGACTTTTACGCACCAGATGGTCAGACTGATTTTTGTAGAACAGCTTTACAGAGCGTTTACAATTATGAGAAACGAATCCTATCATCATGAATAGCCGCAGGGGTGAAATTCCTCCTGTGCCGACGCAGAACAATGTTATGAAATAAATTAATAAATCACATAAAATTCAATTACAATGAAAACAATGAGAAAAAATGCAATTATCTTTTTATTGGCAGTCGTAGGCTGCACAACCGTGCCAATGACGGGACGGAAACAATTACTGCTGGTTAATAATCAGGAAGTCTTGACGTCGAGCTTTCAGCAATACGACGAATATCTCAAAACAGCTCCTATCGCCAAAGACAAAGCGAACACCGATTTAGTCGTCAAAGTCGGCAAACGTATCGCCGCCGCCGTTGAGCAATATCTTGCAAATAACGGAATGGCTGACCAGATACAGGATTACAAATGGGAATTTCATCTGGTAGCCGATGCGGCGGCAAATGCTTTTTGTATGCCCGGCGGCAAAATCGTTGTCTATGAAGGCATACTTCCCTACACTAAGGACGAAACCGGACTGGCAGTAGTGCTGGGTCACGAGGTCGCTCATGCGGTAGCAAAACATTCCAACGAAAGAATGAGTCAGCAGATGCTTGTGGCGCTTGGCGGAGAATTGGTAGAAGCGGGTACAAGCAAAAAATCGGCTCTGATCAAGGAACTTGCCCCTACGGTATATGGACTTGGCGCTCAATATGCCTTGATACTCCCGTATTCGCGCTCTCACGAACTCGAAGCCGACCATATAGGGCTTATTTTTATGGCTATGGCAGGATACGACCCCCATGCGGCAGAAACTTTTTGGACGCGCATGTCCCAACAGGGAAGCAAATTGCCGGAATTTTTAAGCACTCATCCTTCGGACGACAGTCGGGCTGCAAAAATACGCTCATGGCTTCCCGAAGCGCTGAAGTTTTATAAACCGGTATTTTGATGACAAACAAAATCCCCGAAGATGGGCGCCCAACGATGAATCTGCAAAAGGTCAGGACAGTTTTAGACGAGTATTCCGCAAAGATCAACATACCCGAATTTATAGATTCCGACCCAGTTCAGTTTGTCCATAAATATTCCTTATTGCAGGACATTGAAGTGGTTGGCATATTGTCGGCAATCAATGCATGGGGACGCCGGGAGATGATTCTTAGAGATATTAACAAAATTCTCCTTATCACCGGTAAATCCCCTTATGACTTTGTGATGTCCGCCGATTTGGATGCACTCTCCGGAACCCAATCGCTGCACAGAACCTTTAACGTTTCCGACCTGGGATATATCTGTAGAGGACTGAAAAAACTGTACGCACAGTATCCGTCTTTGGAACGATGTTTTGAGAATAAAGATATGTTTGAAGGAATAACAGTCCTGAGAGCCGGAATCATGTCGGCGAACGCAGAACATCGTTCCGCCAAACACCTGTCAAATCCCGACGCCAATTCGGCATGTAAACGTCTGCACCTGTTTCTGCGATGGATGGTTAGAAATGACGGCATTGTGGATTTGGGCGTCTGGCGCGGCATCTCGCCTTCGGCTTTGTATATCCCTTTAGATGTGCATGTGGGAAGAGTTTCCCGCTCGTTGGGACTGATCTCCCGCAAACAAAACGACAGAAAAACAGTACACGAACTGACGGATATACTGAAACAATTGAATCCTCAAGACCCGATTATCTACGATTTCGGATTATTCGGGATAGGAGAACAAAAGATAAATATATAAAGAGTATCTGTAGGGAACTTCTAAAAACTTGATTTTTCAAGGCAGACAGGAATATCGACGACAGGAAGGAATAAGAAAATTTTCCATACCTTTGCGAAATAAAATAAAAATAGATTATGAGATATTTTAACGTATCAGGACCTTGTAACAAGGCGAAACATTACATGATAGAGGCATCGACCCGTTTGCAGGGGGTAAAACAACTGATAGACATGGAGCAGTATTTTGTGATTCATGCGGCACGCCAAAGCGGTAAAACGACTTATCTGAACGATTTAACCGAACGACTTACTGCGGAAGGAAAATATTATACACTGTATTGTTCGATGGAAAACATGGAAAGAATTGTTGATCCGAGAGAAGGAATACCGGAAATTGTAGAAAAAATTAAAGTCGACCTTGATTTTTCGAATAATCCTTATGCCGAACATTTCGCCCAGAACGCCAGTAACAAAAATTTCACCACCGTTTTAAGAGTCGCACTC
>JAISRS010000244.1 GCA_031273485.1 Prevotellaceae bacterium | reverse complement strand
AATACTATGACACCTTTGTTCTCTCAGACCAAAGGCATGGTACAATAAGCTGGTATTCATTTTTATCTGATTTGCTATTCAAATATATGAATTATCAGCTTATTCTTTTTATGCGATAACTACGCATTCGCCGGATGAACCCGAAAACAATCCCGTTGTCCGTTGAAAATTCATCAGGATCTTATCGACCACGCCGATGTTCACCCCACAATCCACAATGTATTGATAACAAAACCAATAGATATTTATCACACAAAATAAAATACTGACGGCACGCATGAACTCCATGACTTTTGCCAGTCCCCTTAAATCATCTTCCTGTTGCATATTATATTCAATTTATATTCAATTAAAAATTACGAATTACGATTACATACGTCTTTTTTGTTTTCTCTTTTTCCGTTTCATCTTTCGGATGAAGGCTTCTTCTTCGGGATTTTCGCCCTGTGTTTCGGGAGAAAGGATGTCGAATAAACCACCAACTCCTAAATCTTGACTTTCCCGATTAAAGGATTTTCCTGATCCCAATTCGGTGTTCGGGTTAATTCTGTCATCCTGCAAATCATGAGTTATATCTTTGCCGGTAAATAAATCGTTAAACACGTTTGCGGAAAATTCTTTACCCAGACGCGAGCCGTTGAATACGCAGTTCTGCTCGGGGTCGATCAATGTTGCGCCGTAAATTCGTCCTTCCTCATTGGTGCGGACCAATGCGCTGATGCCCTGTTTTGCCAGCGCTTTTTCAAAGTCCGGACGGGTTTTGCAGGTATGCATGGCGGCGGCAATGACCTTTTTACTCCGCTCTTTCAATCCTTTGTTTTTGATTGTTTCAGCGGATTTTTCAATGTGTTTTTGCAGGGCATCATACCCGACGGATTTACCAAACAGGGAAGATTTGAACGGATGTCCTGCCTTTTCACCTTTGCTGTCCAGTGCCGAATAAACAATCCCGCTGTAAGGTTTTCCCTTTGCCTCGCCCCGCACTTCTTCCATACTTATATTATACAGGGACAGCAGGGCGTTATATTCCTTCAACCTTTGGAAATGCCATGACTGGGCTATAGGGCGGATAACATTCGCTATCTGATGTTTTACGTCGCCGTCTTCGTACCTGACGGGCTTTAACGGCAAACCCTCCTGCCGTTTCTTTTGGTCTGCCGGGATTAATCCGTATTTCTGTTCCAGCTCGCGGCAGACGTCCATTGAGCGGCGATGTTCAAAGCGGTCGTCAATCTTTTTGCCGTTTTCATCCACCCGAAGCGATACGATATGGATGTGCCGCCGTTAAATATCTTCATGCAGATAAACGATAAACGGCTGGTCGCCGTAACCCATTTTCTGCATGTATTCCTGCGCAATATCCGACAGCTGTTCGTCAGTCAAAACATCTTTCGGGTCGGGATTGATGGATACGTGCAATACCGGTTTTTCGGTTTTATTGTTCGCCAAAAGATAGGGCTCAAACGAGCGCAGACAGGTATTCATATCGCAACTTCCGTCCTCTGATTCTATCATGCGACCGGTAAAAATGACTTTTGCGCGGTTGTCGTCCACCTTGTTCCGGTTGTACGAAAGCGCACCGTAAAGGGTATTGCCCGCACTCATTTTTGCAATCATCTTTTTTCAATTACGAATTAAAAATTACAAATTACGAACTGTCCGAAACGCACAGACCCGTGTTCCGCTCAACGCTGTTTCCCGTTGATAAAAACATGCTGAAAGGCAGCAATATCGCAGAATTTGTAGCCGAAATATGTCAAATCGTAAAACAGTAGGGAACATGACAAAAAGAGTTAATACCGACGGGATAGACGAAAGTTTCGTCATCGCCTCTGTCCGAAAAAAACGGACGATTATTCCGGAAACTGAAAAACAGGAAGAAATAGCCTTTATGTTTGCGCCCGAAATAACTGACGCCGTTATTCCATCCGAAATGTTAGATGAAATTTTTGGAGAAGAACCGGATGGGGTATTATTCCCTATCAATCACTTTCTGCACGTTTTTAATCGTATTGATGTAATCCTGTTCAACAGGTGAAAGCGTTTTTTGCTGATATTTTTTATATTCGGCGGAGGCTCTTTCTACGGCTTGCTCATGGCTGATTGTACCTGCGCCCTGCAACAATTTTTCGCCGCTCATTGTTAAAATCCGGTCTAAATGCACCGCCCAATCTTTCATTGTCATTTCCTGTTCGCGTTCTGCCTGACGTTCTGCGAAGTCCAAATAACCGGAAACAATTTGCCCCAAACTTCTCAATTCCTTTTCATTCAGATAATTTTCAGCAATTACCGCATCAGCCAAATGCGGACGACTGCCTGAAAACGACATCAATCCCATAAATTCCTTTTCGGCATCGGCGCGACTGTAAATTACTTCCGCAGCCGTTTGTCCGTGAATGGCATAATGAATTTTGTTTTGCACTTTTTTAAAGAACTCAATGGAAACATCGGCTTGCGGATCATAATCAATGCTTGTAGCGTAAATATCAAGCGCCTGGCGGTAAAAAACCTTTTCGGAAGCGCGAATATCGCGAATACGCTGTAAAAGTTCTTTCCAGTAACCGCCGCCACCCAGATTTTTCAACCGCTCGTCGTCCATCGTAAAACCTTTGCGAATGTACTCGTTCAGCCGTTTGGTAGCCCATTGTCGAAACTGTGTGCCGCGTAGCGATTTTACGCGATAGCCGACCGAAATAATAACGTCAAGACTGTATATATTGGTGGGTTTGGTAGAAAAATCGGAAATTCCGATTTTTCTCACGCTGTCGCTTTCCTGCAATTCTTTCTCGGCAAAAATGTTGAGAATATGCTCGTTGATTGTGGAACGCGATTTTTCAAACAGGTTCGCCATCGCATCTATTGTCAGCCAAACAGTTTCGTTCTCAAAACGCACATCAACCGCTATTTTTTCGTCTTCGGTCTTGAAGATTATTATGTTGTTGTTTGGTTTGTTATTCATATTGTTTCTGGTTGTTGATTGCTTTCGTCTTTTCGAGAAAAAGGAAAAGTGCTATAATACTTATCGTTCGTTGTCATTATATTAATTTTAATTTCATTTTTAAATCCCGACGAAATAAACGAAAGTCATTTCCGCGGACAGCGATTGCCGGACGGATCAATCGTGAAACATTTTTTATCCTGCTCGTCGAGCTTGTCAAGCAACAAAGCGATGGAATACGAGAATATTTTATGGGAACTCCTAACCCGGACAAGCCGGAACCAAAGAGGAAAAAAATTTGTATTTTTGCGGCATGGAATTAATAACAACAAGTTATCAGAAAGAGATAGCCTTCACCCTATCATGTTATGATAGGCTCATTCTCACGGGAACCATCCCCGAGCTGTCGTATGCCGGCGGCATG
>JAISRS010000107.1 GCA_031273485.1 Prevotellaceae bacterium | reverse complement strand
ATTTTATAATCAACATGTTACAAAAGTTGTATCGTAAATTCAATAAGATTTTTTCTACTGTATTGATCCGATTTTATTGACAATAATTATAGATAAAATATTATTTAACACAGCATTATATTCACATTAAACTAAATGCCCTTTTCCAAATCAACGTAGTTAATTTACGAATGAGTATTGGAGTTCTGAATTCTGAATAGTTCAGTCTGAACTAATCGGAATCAGGGGGTAATTCTGAATAGTTCAGTCTGAACTAATCGGAATCAGGGGGTAATTCTGAACAGTTCAGTCTGAACTAATCGGAATCGGGGGGTAATTCTGAACAGTTCAGTCTGAACTAATCAGAATCAGGGGGTAATTCTGAACAGCGCAGTCTCCGCTAATCGGAATCGGGAGTGATTCTGAACAGATCAGACGGATCTGATCGGAATCGGGGTGTAATAATAATGGGATTTTGTTGCACACACAGGGAAAAGAATGAAGAATAAAGAATAAACGGCGTAAAGCGCTAACAATTTCTAATTTTCATTTCATCGTTCATCGTTCTAATTTTGAATCGTTCCTGAGCCTATGAGTTCATTATTCCGGTACCATGCGGCAAACTGTCCGGGGGTGATGCCTCTCTGTGCGTTTTTGAACAGGATATACAAACCGATGGACGACATCAGGAGTGTTGCTTTTTGCAACGGCTGTCGATATCTGATGCGTACGTCGTAGGTTGCCGTTTCATTTTCGGAGAGTCTGAAATCTTCACGCAGCCAGTGGATTTCGGCGCGGTTGATAAAAAGCGCTTTGCGAAACAGTCCGGGATGATTTTGTCCTTCTCCCACATATAAGGTATTGGTTTCGACGTCAGCGCCGATAACAAACAGGGGTTCTGCGCGACCGCCGATATTTATGCCTTTCCGTTGACCTGTTGTAAAGAAATGCGCGCCGTTGTGCGTGCCGATTTTTTTACCGTCTTCGGGAGTATATTTAAATGGAGCGGCAAGAGTTTCGGGATCGGTGGCGGAACTTTTGTCTGCGTGTTTTTCATAAAACGAAGGCATGATTTCTACAGTGTCGCCTGTTTTTGCTGCCAGCTTCTGCTGCAAAAACACGGGTAAATCGACCTTACCCACAAAGCAAATTCCTTGAGAATCCTTTCTGTCGGCATTGGGTAAATTTTGTTCGGCGGCAATACGCCTGACTTCAGGTTTCAGCAGATGCCCTATTGGAAACAGGGCTTTCGACAGCTGTTCCTGCGAAAGTTGACACAAAAAATAGCTTTGATCCTTATTCGGGTCGATTCCGGCTAAAAGTCGGAACACCTCCCTGTCGCCCGCCTTCATTACCTCCAACCGACAGTAATGTCCCGTTGCAACCCTGTCCGCGCCAAGTTCCCGCGCAACTTTCATAAAGCTGTCAAACTTTATTTCACGATTACACAATACGTCAGGATTCGGCGTTCTGCCTTTTTCATATTCGGCAAACATGTAATCAACCACGCGTTTTCTGTATTCCCCGCTTAAATCAACAAACTCAAAAGGGATATCTAATTTTTTGGCAACCATCCTTGCAATGTCCAGATCATCCTCCCAAAGACAGTCCCCGTGAAGAGTTCCCGTGGTATCGTGCCAGTTTTGCATAAACATACCCACCACATCATGTCCCGACTGTTTTAACAAATACGCCGCCACCGCAGAATCAACACCGCCCGACAGCCCTACTACTATTTTCATCTACTTAACTATAATCATTTCATTTAACACGACAAAAGTAATCGAAAAGCGCCAATCACACAAATTCGCGCCCCATAGCCAAATATTCGTTATCCACGATTGCCAGGGTTCTTAAGATTCTTACGGACTTTAAGTCCCTTTTACGGGCAATCATTTCGCAAAAAAGGGAACTCCTTTGGAGTTCCCTTTTTGCGCTTGTGCAATCACCTTGAAACAAGGCTTATTATTTCACTACTTCAACCCACTGACCGGCGCTGTTTGCGCTGATGCTGCCGTCGTACATGGCTTCTACTTTGAACGCCGGAAGATAAAATCTGCCGGTATATGCGGCGTTCAGTTTCACGATAAACTTTTTGTTTCCGAGCCAGTCCAGTTCGAAATACGTATAAACCCTGTCATCTCGGATGTCGCAATAATCGTAATTGCTGCTGCCGCCGTATTTGGCGGATTCCAGACCGAGCAGACGATCGTTCATAATTTCCCAACCCGACGGGAATATCTGCGTCAGAGCAATATTATAATACTCCTCTTTAAAGGCGTTAGTATTGTTCATGACATTCACCACGGCGTAGAAATCCGTTCCCTGCGTCAGTTTTGACGGATCGAGAACGGTGTTGTTGGCGTTGTAGTACGACACTGCAAGTTTTATTTTATTTTCCGAGGCTGTTTCCTGTCCGGCGAGCGGTATGCCCGTTGTTGAAACCTGCACATATACGGTGTTTTTCGACTTATTTTCCATGTCGATTTTTCCGTTCGACAATTTTCCCAAATCCGACAGGTAGAGAGACTTTTTGGAACTTATGTTTTGCGACTTTCCGTTGAGAACATATTCGAGTTCAATGGTCTTATTATCTTTCAGATTTTCGGCATAGCGCGATATCCCCATAAGGGCGTATGCTGTGGTTTGCGTACTCATCCATTTGTCGGAATTGAGTTGTTGAGCAAGGTTGCGAACCATTTCAAACGCCCTGGTGTCCTGTTTCACGAGTATTAAAGCGTCCAAAATCATAGCCATATCCCTCACATTCGAGCCGTATGTTTGCGAGAATGACGAGTATTCGGAAACGTTTGTTTCGGCTGTTTCGATCAACTTTGTTGCTATTTCCGACTGTCCGGCGATAGCGTATGCCGCAGCCAGCACCCAGCGAGCCTGAAGGGTAATAGTACGATCTTCCTTCAATCTGTTCATTGCTCCAAGTTCGGGCGATTTGGCTTTTGCCAGAGTGTAAAGGCGGTATGCCTGATCGAAATCGTTTTGAGCATACGAATAATTGTCGTTATTGTGAACGTTTTTGACCCAGGCGCGGGCTTTCTTTTGTTGAAACTTAACCCATCCCTGTTTCAAGCCCGACGGCAGGGCGAATCCTTTTCGTTCCGCCTCAAGCATAAAATCGCCCGCATAGCTTGTTGCCCAGGTGTTGCAGGAACTTTCGCCGGGCCAGTATGAAAATCCGCCTTCGTGACTTACAAAATCTTTCAGTTTATTCAAAGCCGCCTTGACGTAATACGACGCGTCGGTTTTGTCCTTAGCGCTTAAATCTATCACCGTGCCTAAATACAGTTGCGGGAAGGCGGTGGAAGTTGTTTGTTCAAGACATCCGTGAGGGTACTGAATCAGGTAATTAAGCCGTCGTCCCAGACTGATGTGGGGGATAAACGACACCTCGATTTTTCCCGTATTTGTGCCTTCCATTCCGGGCAAATCGCCGCTGACTGACGCCTTTTTACCTGCCTCCAATATCACCGATTGCACTTTCGTGATTGAGGGATTCGGCGTGCGCACCTCAAGTTCCACCTCATATTCGGAACGTTCGTTGTTGGCGGTAGCTATCACCTTTATTTTTCCTGCGCCTGTTTTTTCTTTCACCTTCAGTTTAAACGACGTCATTTCGTCGCCAACGCCGCTGAAGCTAACGGAACGTTGATTTTCTTCAACCGTAAACATATCGTTGGTTTCCAGCGATACGGACACTTTGGTTATTTTTTCGTCCATCGAAAATACGGTTACGGGCATATCAATCTCTTCGCCCGGACCCAGCACGCGGGGCAATGTTGCGAGCGTCATCAAAGGTTTCTTTACAGGGATTGTTTTATCGGCGTTTCCATATCCTTTTTTATTTCCCGCCACAACCATAACTTTCACCGACCCGACGTAGTTAGGCATACTGAGGGTGTGAGTATTTCGTTTATCCTTGCCAAGGAAAAACGGACCGATAAAATTCACCACAGGTTTAAATCTGTTCACTTTGGTTCTGTTTGCCAGCGCCGCATCGCCGCCGCCTATGGCAAACAGTTGTTCGATACGTCCGCCGTATGCGCCGATCAGCGATTCGTACATGTCCCAGGTGTTTACGCCCAGCGCTTCCTTGGCGTAGAAATAGCGCCACGGGTCAGGCGTTTTGAATTTGGTTAAATCGAGCAAACCCTCATCCACAACTGCCAGCGTGTAGGTCATCGGGACGCCTTTTGCTTCTTTAACAGTGATTTTGTAGGATTCCTCCGGTCGGATTTCTGCCGGAGCATCTATTTCCGGAGTGATTATCGTTTCCGGATCAACAACATTGACCGGTATAACGCCGAACAATCTTATCGGCAGATCGTTTTGTGTCTGGGCATGAGGCTGAACCAGAGTTATTGACACATAAACATTGGGGGTCATTTCGGGAGTGGTTTTCACCTCGATTTTAGTTTCTCCTTCGGTACAGTTGACCCAGTAGGTATTTAGCGCTTTAGTGCCGTTTTCGATGCTAATCAACGCTTTTGCAGCATTTGAGGATGAGAATTTTATTATGGCGCTTTCGCCCACGTTATACGATGCCTTGTCGCTTTCAAATGTCAGAATCGTAGCGCCTTCCGAGCCTTGTCTTGCCCGTCCGCCCCAGCCGGGCCAGTCGTAATAAGCCACTGTGCCTGTGCTGTGTTCGCCGCTTTTGTCTTCTACTTTTATCAGATAAAATCCATATTGACCGTGAGATGCCTTGTATGGAAACACCGCCCGCCCTCCGGAGGCTTTAATTGTTTCGCTGTGGACGGGCGTGCTGTAGGAACTGTGGTCGAAGTTTGCAAGCTGATTGTCGGAGGAACTCCACCACCAGCTCCAGCCTAATTTATAGACCGAAATATTTAAATCCGCCTTATCCGCAAGTTTGCCCGATTTGTTGAGTACAACAATATTAAACAACTGGTCTTTATCGGTTTCAAGCATATTGCCGTAGCCTGTTCCCTTGGGTTGCACAATTCCCACATATTTCTTGTAGGGAAACACTTCCTTGCTGACTTTATCAATGCTGAAATCGCCGCTTTCCTCAAAAACTCGCGTAATAAAATCCGCTTTTAATTTTCCCGCCGGTTTTGAGCCTAAGCTAACTGTTCCGGCAAACGTCACATTTCCTTCACTGTCCAGGTTGCCGGAGAAAAACGTCTTTTGTTCCGTTTCAAATTCCTTTGTCGGGTCGTCGAAAACATAGTTTTCATATCCTTTAAAAGTTGTTTGTGTTTTGCTCAAATACATGGATATTTCCGTTTTCAGGTTTTTGGCGACGGCTCCATGCAGCCACGCCGACGACAGGGTTCCTTCTATGGGCGAATATAAATCCAGCTCGTCCTGTTTAAATTTCAGGTTGATTTTTAACCTGTTCGGTTTCACTGTTTCCACTTTCAGATATTTGGTAAAAGATACTCCTCCTACCTTCACCGTAGCGAGCCAGTTGCCGGTGGGCGCATCTTCGGAGGTTTGATATGCAAAGGTATAGAATCCGTTTACGCCTTCCACCTTGCTTTGCTTGGCAACGACCTGTCCCCGTGCATTTGTGATTTCCAGAATCACAGGGTGTGAAGCCGGCAGAGCGCCTTCCGGGTTTTGAAGGATAAAAGTCAAAAATATAGAATCTCCCGGACGCCAGACGCCTCTTTCTCCATAGATAAATCCTTTGATTCCGTTTTTAATTGCGTCGCCTGCAACGTCAAAGCGACTGAGCGAAATAGCCAAGCCATCCTGCATTTTCAGGTATCCTCTTTGCGCCCCCTGTTTGGCGACGGCAATAAACGGTTTTCCTTTGACTTCCACATCCGCAAATCCTTCGGCGTTGGTTACGCCTTTGCCGATTAACTGTTGTTGATAATTATATACTTCCAAATTGACAGCCGCCAAAGGGGTAATCTGTTGTACGTTGGTTACAATGAATCTTATCGAATTGTTTGTTCCCATTTTAGCGATTATCCCGAAATCGGAAGCGAGAATATTTTTCACCACGCGGCATTGATTTCTTGAGTAATACGAACTGCTGCACGGGTCTTGACTGTTATGATATTCGTCGTCGTCATCGTAGTAGTACGAACCGTAATAATCATAATAAGATTCGTCATCGTATGTTGTTTCCAACTGTTTAAACAATTCTTCGTCGGTCAGCGAGCTTACGTTCGCACTCTCAGCGTCTTCAGCGTCTTCCTCGCCGGGTTCGCAGTCCGTTATTGCCTGTTGTCTGGTGAAACTGAGTTCCACTCGGTAGATAGCTCCCTGTTCGGGCGTTATCAATTTCGACAAGTCTAAGGCATAAGTATTCCAGCGTCTTAATTCTTTTTCGGTTTTACTTTCGTCGAGGCGGATTGTTTTCACGGCGACTAACCTTCCGGCGCGTTTCAGTTCCGATTGTCCGTTAAAGTTATTTACCTGAAGAAATTGCAGAACGTTATTTTCATATATTTTGATGATTTTGGCGGTTACCGAACTAAGCGAAACCGCCTGAAAAGGCAACACGGTTCCATTGTTGGAACTTGGCAGGATGGAGCCTTTGTTCAAAAATTTCACTTCGGGTTTATCCGATTCAAACACGAGGTCTTCGGTATAGGTTTTGTCGAACTTCCCTCCGTTGGCGCTTTTCAGACTTCCGAATATTGTTAAAGTTATCTGTCCCTTAAGTTTTTCGGTGGGATACAGTATTATTGTGTTCAGCGACACTCTGTATGTAAATTTGCGGTCTTCGAGTGTAACGATGCCTGTCAGACTTTGTTTTGTATCTATCGGCGCCGAAAATCTGCAAACAATCACCTGTTCATTGTCTTCAAAGTTCATTTTGACGTCCAAAATATCAAATTCATATTTGCTTGGAACTCTCAATGTTTCTTCATCGGTGAGATCACCTCCTATAGTTTTTGCGTTCAGCGAGAGTTTGATTTCGGAGGGTGATTCTCCGGCTTTGATGCTGTCGATAATGAACGTATGCCTTTTTCCTTCGTGTTCCCATTTCACGCTGCCCGATTTTTCGGTCGATTTAACGGTCAACATTTTTTCCACATCCGCCGGTTCGGCATAATCGGAAACGTGTATATCCCTAACTAATTTAAATAAATGCGGCGACGTTTCGTTATACAGTTTCAAGCCGTCGCGCACCATATAAAACGAGGGTTTGATGGTGGAGAATCCAAATTCAAATTTGCCGTATTGCTTATTCACATTTTCCAGCGCACGGTCCACGTGGAAAACGACGGTATATTTTTGATTTACTTTAAGTCCCTCGTCGGGGATAAAAGCCGCGGTTTTGTTATCCAGCAAATGCACTTCGCCTTTCACGGAGGGCGAAATATCGAACCATTTTTTTGCTGTTTCGCTTATTTTCTCATTTGAATCGAACTTCGGCGCTTCGGACAGCTGCACAACAATATTCGACTTAACGGAAATGTCTCCGGCAGTAAATGCCTCGACATAAGGATTGTAATCGGGCGATTTGTTTTCGTCCGCATCTTGTTTCGATTTGCAGGAAATCATTGATAATACCACAAAAATACCTAATAATAAAGATTTTGTACCCATAATAAATTTTGTTTAAAGACATTAATACAATAAAAAATTG
>JAISRS010000065.1 GCA_031273485.1 Prevotellaceae bacterium | reverse complement strand
AATATACATTTTATAATGTTAAAACAGTGGTTTATAATGAACTTTTTATTTTATTCTATTTCTTTTGTTAAAACTAAAACAATTATATTTTCATGAAACAAAAATCGGTATTTATCTTTTTATCATTTTCATTTTCGTTTTTTACGTTTGGCGCCTATTCTCAGGACACAATCAAGACCTTAGATGAAATTGTTATTACGGGAACAAAATCATTAGTCAATAAAAACCAAATCCCTATAAATATCTCTATAGTAAATAAGGCGGACATAGATAATTCCGGCGAATCTTCCCTGTTGCCCCTCTTGTCGAAACACGTGCCGGGGCTGTTTGTTACGGAGAGAGGAGTTGCCGGATTCGGAGTTTCCGCCGGTTCTGCCGGTTCGGTAAGTATCCGTGGCATTGATGGCAATAAGGTATTGATGCTGTTCGACGGACAACCGCAGTGGGCAGGCATCTTCGGACACAATCTCCCCGATACATATCTCGCTTCCGACATCGAAAGAGTTGAAGTTGTGAGAGGTCCGGCGTCCCTGCTCTACGGCTCCAACGCCATGGGAGGAGTTATAAATATGATAACTCGAAATCCCGAACAGGGAACCGACATAGGTGGAAGAATAATGTACGGCTCGTATAATACACAAAAATATCTGGTGAGAGCAAGTCGGCGGGAGGGTAAAATCAGCGGCATCATCTCTTTCAATCGTGATAAAACCGACGGACACAGAGATAATTCGGAATTTAGCCTCTATAACGGCTTCGCCAAATTGAAATACGAGCCAAATAAACACTGGACAGCCGACGCTATGGCGCTGATTGCCGATTATCTAAGCTCAAATCCCGGAACAGCAGACGCTCCAATGACGGATAACGACGCCGATGTGTTCCGAAGCACAACCTCGCTGTCGGTCAATAACAGATATGACAACACGGAAGGCGCCGTTAAATTTTTCTATAATTTCGGAAGTCATAAAATAAATGACGGATGGACAAACGGTGTGCCGCGAGATTATCTGTTCCATTCAAAAGACTATAACAGAGGCGCAATGATTTACCAAATGCTACGTTTCAAAACGGGAACACAAATCACTGCCGGAATCGACTACAAACGCTGGGGCGGAAAAGCATGGAACAGATACAATAACAACGAAATCAGCGTTATGGTGGACACAGGCGTCGAGGAATTTGCCGCTTATGCGCTCGTCCAACAATCGTTCTTCAACAGGCTGACTGTTAACGCAGGAATAAGGTCGGAAAACAACGAAAGCTATGGCGGAGAATTTATCCCGCAAGGAGGAATAAGTTTTGGAGTAAACGATAACACAACACTGAAAGCCTCGGTATCCAAAGGATTTAGAAGCCCCAATCTGCGGGAACTCTATCTCTTCATGCCCGCCAACCCCGAACTTGAACCCGAACGCAATGTGAATTATGATGTGTCGGTTCTGCAAAATCTTCTCAACGGAAAAGTGAATCTGGAACTTACCGCATTTTTCACGGAAGGCGACAATATGATACAAACCGTCCCAATCGACGGCAGACCGTTGAACATAAATTCGGGAAGATTCATCAACAAAGGCATCGAATTTGCCGGAAAATATGATGTTGTACAGGGATTCAACCTGTCAGCCAATTACAGCTTTTTATACATGAACAGTCCTCTGCTTGCCGTGCCGAAACATCAGCTTAATTTTCAGATATACGGCACGGTAAATAAATTCGGCTACAATGTCGGAATAAAATATATCGACGGACTGTACCTGGACACCGAAACGCTGCTTGTCGAAAGTTATCTGTTGCTTGATGCAAAAGTCTCTTACGCTTTGTGTAAAAACGTTTCCGTCTTCGTAAAAGGCGAAAATCTCGGCAACACGGACTATTCCATAAATTGGGGATTCCCCATGCCCGGCATTGTTGTGTTCGGCGGAATTGATTTAAAATTAAAATAATAAACCACATAAAATATGTTAACAATTTTTCATACGGCAGATTGGCATATCGGGCAAATTTTCTACGGATATGACCGAAAAGAAGAACATCTGTTTTTTTTCGACTGGCTGAAACAGCAGGTAAAAGAGCGACAGGCAGACGTTTTGCTCATTGCGGGCGACGTCTTCGACAGTCCTAATCCGTCAGCCGAATCTCAAAAAGTCTATTATAAATTTCTTCATGAAATAACAAGCGAAAATGCCGGTCTTCAAATCGTTATTATTGCCGGCAACCACGATTCCGCCGCCAGACTTGAAGCCCCGAATCCTCTGCTGGAAGAGATGAATATCACGGTGAAAGGACTTATAAAACGGCAGGAAAACGGAGAAATTGATTACGGTAGCCTGTTGGCGCCGCTAAAAAAAGACGGAGAAACTGTGGCTTGGTGCGTTGCCGTTCCGTATTTGAGGCAGGGCGATTATCCGCCGTCGGACAGTTATGCGCAGGGGATAACTCTAATGTATGAAGCCATATACGCAGAATCGGAAAAGATAAAAACAAACCGTCAGGCGGTGATAGTTGCAGGGCATCTACAGGCAAAAGACGCTCTAATATCGGACAAAGACCGTTCGGAACGCACGGTTATCGGCGGTTTGGAATGTGTGTCGGCGGAAGTATTCAACCGAGCCGACATCGCATACACCGCATTGGGACATCTTCATAAACATCAAACGGTTGCAGGCTGCGAAAACATACGGTACGCCGGCAGTCCCCTGCCGATGTCATTTGCCGAAAAAAACTACGAGCAGGGAATTAATCTCATAGAATTGGACAAAAACAAGGTATCAAAAATAGAACGAATCAAGTTTCAACCTCCGGTTGGATTATTAAGCATCCCTTTTGAACCCAAACCTTTAAACGATGTATTGGATGAAATCGAAAACCTTCCCGACGGAGATGTAACATTCAATTCGCCCTATCTTGAATTGAAAGTGTTACTCACAGCGCCCGAACCTTCAACCCGTTACCGGATAGAAGAATCGTTGAAAGGCAAAGCGGTGAAACTTGCGTGTATCACCCCTCACAGAGTTTATGTCGAGGAAAAACAATCGAAAGTTACCACCTACAGCGATTTAAAAACAATAAATCCCTTAGACATGGCAGAAGATTTTTTCTACAATCGCCACGGAAATCCAATGCCCGAAAATCTAAAACATCTGCTGCAAAGTGTGATACGAAGCGTGGAAAGGTAGAAGTCCCCCTTGCCTCCCTCAAAGGGGGTGAACGATGAACGTCTTTTATAATTATCACTTCTAATTTTTCGTGGCAGGCGCCTAACAGAGTTTAAATCCCAGTTAGAGGTTGTAAGGCGTCCTCCAACAGGTGTACAACAAAAATTCCGTTGTCGTTACTCCACACTGTAGAGTAACGACAACGGAATTTTTGTTGTACACTCTAACAACTTGATTTTTCAAGGCAGACAAGATTTTTAACCGGAGTTTACCCATTGTGACTGAAGTTTTAAAAATTAATTAAATTGACATTGAACGCCGAAAAAGCAGTTTTTTGAGATTTCCTATTATAATTTTTTTTGCGGGTAACAAAAAAACATCTATCTTTGCAGCCGCAATTGGAGAGATGGCAGAGTGGTCGATTGCGGCGGTCTTGAAAACCGTTGAACTGAAAGGTTCCCGGGGTTCGAATCCCTGTCTCTCCGCAATATTAATAGAAAAGCAATTAGTGAGAAGATGTACATAAGATTTGTACACGAAAAAAACGCCTAATTCCAGTTTAGGCGTTTTTTATTGGTACCCGATATAAAATTATGAATTATTCACAGACTACCTCTAACGGGATTCAAAACTCTGTTGGAGGTGAATTTAATTCATTAAGTGTCATCCCGAAAGATAGAGAAGATGTTTTGTCCGTAAATTCTGCTTCGCTTCATCTACGGTTAAAGCCTCCCGACCACCAAAGGGGAAAGTTGTTCCTGTGGCACTTACAATAATGCTGCTGCCGTCTGACCGTAAGCTAAAGCACACGGTTAATAACGTGCCGTCCATGTGGGACTTGCCGAGCGCAGCCGGTAGATATAGCCTGACAGGCTAAATCTTATTTTGAGGTGCTATGGAGGGAGTTCCCTTCGTTCGGCGTAGCGACAGCCCGAAAGGTGGGGTGGCGACCTTTTCGTTCGGCGTAGCTGTCATTGCTACGGCGCAGCCAAATAATAGCGCCTCAAAAAAAGATTTAGCCGATTACCGCCTCCGACCTGCCGGAAAATGTCACTCGTCAAGAACAAATTTTAGGATGAACGAGTGAGATAATTAAGTCGAAAAATCCGGCCATAAAACAGCAGCAGCAATGGAGAAATTTTCAATGGAAACCAATGGAGGATCAATGGATGATCAATGGAGGATCACTACAGGTAAAAATGCCGGACTTTTTCAATTACAAATTATCAATTACGAATTACGAAACGCAATTTCGACGCAGTCAATTACAAATTGCGAAACGGCTGTGAATGGCGGGAACTCCCGCTACCCCCACCGAACCCTCGGCGGCGCTTTCGGGAACTCCGAAACCTTCACCGAACCCTCGGCGGGACTTTCGGGAACTCCGAAACCTTCACCGAGCGCTCAATGCCCCTTTCGGGAAACTCCGCCGCCTGCGGCAATTAAAAATTATGAATTATGAATTATGAATTATGAATTATGAATTATGAATTATGAATTATGAAAATCCGGCTAAATCTTATTTTGAGGCGCTATGAATGGAGCCTTCGTTCGTCGTAGCGAAAGCCCGAAGGGCTGCCGGCGACCTCTTCGTTCTACGTAGCGTCATTGGTAGGCGTAAGCCGAAGCAATGACGACAAGCGCAGTCATTATTACGGCATAGCGCATCAAAAAAAGATTTAACCCTAAATTCGTGATAATTCGTTGAATACCCTGGGTGGCTGATGACTGAAATTAGCCTCCGAAATTATCATACATTATCATTTCTGCGGGTACGCCGAGGTTATCGAGCATTTTTTCGCAGGCGGCGTTCATCATGGGAGGTCCGCACATATAATATTCTATATCTTCGGGCGACTCATGGTTTTGCAGATACGTATCCAGGATAACCTGATGTATAAAACCTGTTTTGCCTGTCCAGTTATCCTCCGGTTTGGGGTCCGACAGGGCTATTGTGAACGTAAAATTGGGAAAAGCTTTTTCTATTTGTTGAAAATCTTCTTCATAGAAGATTTCACGTTTCGAGCGTGCTCCGTACCAGAACGAAACTTTGCGGTTTGTTTTGGCGGTGTGGAATAAATGGAAGATATGCGAACGCATTGGCGCCATGCCTGCTCCTCCGCCGATAAACATCATTTCATTATTTGTATCGCGCAGGAAAAATTCTCCGTAAGGTCCTGAAATAGTGACCTTGTCGCCGGGTTTACGGGAATAGACATACGAAGAACAAATTCCCGGATTTACATTAACAAACGATTTGCTTGCCCTGTCCCAGGGCGGAGTTGCGATACGAATATTCAGCATTATGATATTACCTTCCGCCGGATGATTTGCCATGGAATATGCTCTGAATGTGCTTTCGGTATTTTTCATTTTCAAATCCCATATTCTCATTGCGTCCCAATCTTCGTGATATTCTTCTTCGACATAAATATCCTTCGAAAAGTCCACCTCACAGGGGGGGATGTCGATTTGGATATATCCACCCGACTTGAAATTCAGTTTTTCTCCTTCGGGCAATCTCACCACAAATTCTTTGATAAATGTAGCCACATTTCTATTGGAAACAACTTCACATTCCCATTTTTTGATGCCCAGAACTTCTTCGGGGACGCCTATTTTCAGGTTTTCCTTCACTTTTACCTGACAGCCAAGGCGCCAGTTGTTTTGCTGCTGTTTACGTGTAAAGAAGCCGGTTTCGGTGGGCAAAATTGTACCTCCGCCCTCAAATACCTGACATTTACACATTCCACAAGTTCCGCCGCCGCCACATGCCGAAGGCAGAAATATTTTTTGTTCCGACAATGTCGCCAATATTGATGAACCGGGACTTACTTCCATATCTTTTTCTCCGTTGATATTCATGTTTACCAATCCCGACGGCATTAATTTAGCTTTCGCATATAAAAGTATCACCACCAAAAACATGGTAATGAGTAAAAATACTATGATGGCTGTTAATATTGTTATTTCCATTTATTTATTAATTTCAAATTTTTCAATTCTTAATTCTGTAGATTACTTTTCATAAAACATTCTCAAATTTTCGTTATACGGTTATTCCCATAAAGCTCATAAAAGCAATAGCCATAAGCCCTGTGACTATAAACGTTATACCCAAGCCGCGCAGAGGCGCGGGGATATTGGAGTAAGCCAGTTTTTCGCGTATTGCGGCAACGCCCACAACTGCAAGCAACCAGCCTATACCCGAACCCAGACTGAAAGCCACAACTTCTCCCACATTGGAGTAATCGCGTTCCTGCATAAAAAGCGACGCTCCCATAATTGCGCAATTCACAGCCAATAAGGGTAAAAATATACCTAATTGCTGATACAATTCCGGTAAATATCTTTCAACAGTCATTTCCACCACTTGCGTCAGCCAGGCAACAACGGCGATATATACGATAAAGCTCAAAAATGAAAGGTCGATACTTGCATAACTTTCTCCAAGCCACGACAAAGCGCCTTCGGATAAGAGATATTTTGTTATCAAATAATTGACCGGAGCGGTGATTAAAGTGATAAAAATCACTGCTATGCCCAAACCTATAGCGACTTTCACATTTTTCGATACCGCCAAAAACGAACACATACCCAAGAAGTATGCAAAAATCATATTATCAATAAAAATCGACTTGATAAATATGCTGATATAATTTTCCATAATATATTTTTAAAATTTCAGATTTCCGTTAAATTTCTTTCCATGCAATTAGTTTATTTTCCTATCAGATTTTTGTTAAAACTGCGATGTATCCATATAAATAAACCTATTAATATCAACACCATAGGCGGATATATCATCAATCCGTTATTTGCATAAAACCCGCCGTTTTGGATATACCAGCTTTCCGGAACAATTCTGACATTCAACAATGTACCCGAACCGAACAATTCACGAATAAAAGCAATGGTAACCAATATCGCGCCATACCCCGCTCCGCTGCCGATACCATCAAGAAAAGCCGGTAAAGGTTTGTTGCCCAGGGCAAATGCCTCGATACGTCCCATAATTATACAATTGGTAATGATAAGCCCCACAAACACCGACAGTTGTTTACTTGTTTGATATGCGAACGCTTTCAATACCTGATCGATTAAAATTACGAACGTTGCCACCACAACTAACTGTACAATAATACGTATTCGATTGGGGATGGTATTCCGCAACAGCGAAATAATTAAACAGGAAAACCCACACACTATCGTCACCGAAAGCCCCATGACTATAGCGGGTTGTAATTTTACCGTCACCGCTAAAACCGAACAAATACCCAAAACCATTACTATAACCGGATTACTTTCGTTGAAGGGAGCGGTTAATAATTTGAGATTTTTTGATGAAAACAAAGATTCTTTTTGGTTCATATCTTATTTACTATAATTTATTTACAATTTAATTTTGTGTAGAAAGCGCCTGTTTTTGTTTTGTAAAAAAAGCCTTATAATTTTCCATGCTATTAAAAAGCAGAGTACTAACCGCTTTACTTGTAATTGTTCCTCCCGATACTCCGTCAACGCTATGTACGTCCGTAGGGGCGCTACCCGCTTTAATAACCTTAACCGACACAAACTGCTCATTATTATACAATTTTTTATTTGTAAACCGTTCACGGAATTTAAGTGTAACAATTTCGGCGCCCAATCCCGGAGTTTCGCCTTTGTGGTCGAAAACAGCGCCGAATATCGTATTAAAGTCATTTTTCAGAGAAATATAACCCCAAATCGGACCCCATAATCCTGGTCCGTATACTGGGAACACATACAGCTTGTTACCATTATCGTTGCATACAAAAACGGGCAATCGACGGTCGTTTTCCGACTTTTCCAATTCCTGTTTCAAATCCGTATTAAAGGCGTCGCCTTCAATTCTTTCACCCTTTATGTTTACCAAAAACTGTTCGTCGATATATTTTTTATATTCGTTTTCGATATACTCATTTTTGTTTTTTGCATCATCCTGATTGTTGGCTTTATTGACCGACATAAGAATATTCAGTTTCTTTTCGATTTCTATGTTTTTAGCTTGAGGCGCTTTTAATACGCCCGAAATAAACGCCAAAGTTGCCGCCACAACAATCACCAAAACAGCGGCATATATTATTGTATAGGAATTTTTATTTGTATTCATCATCAATTTATTTACAGTTAAGATTTTGCTTTAGCCCGTTTCAGTCGGCGGTTAATATTTGCTCCAACCACATAATAATCAATCAGCGGGGCAAAGGTATTCATCAACAGAATTGCCAACATAACGCCTTCGGGATATGCCGGATTAAATATGCGTATCACCACGATAATCATTCCCAGCAGCAATCCGTATATCCATTTGCCTGTATTGGTTTGCGATGCCGTCACGGGGTCGGTTGCCATAAATACGGCGCCGAATGCAAATCCGCCCATCAGCAAATGATAGTACGGAGGCAATGCCATGTAGGGATTGGCAGCGAATAAATTACAAAGATACCCTACTCCCAGCGCCCCAATCACGGTGGCAAGCATTATACGCCAACTGCCTACTCCTGTTATCAGTAGAACAATCGCGCCTAACAAAATAGCTAATTTTGATGTTTCGCCTATTGAGCCGGGTATAAAACCCATAAACATATCGTAAATGCTTGGTAATTGCTGTTGTAAGCTTTCAACAGTCATACTCGCTGCGGTATCTCCTGTGCCGCCGGTTGCTATTGCCAATGGGGTCGCGCCCGAAAAACCGTCTATAACTCCTGTTCCCTCAGTCAGTCCTGCAATCCACACCTTATCGCCCGATATTTGCGAGGGATAGGAAAAAAATATGAATGCACGAGCCAATAATGCCGGATTCCAGATATTCATGCCTGTTCCGCCGAACACTTCTTTACCTATGACAACGGCAAAAATTGTTGCCAGAGCCACCATCCAGAGGGGAATATCGGCAGGCATAATCAGAGGTATCAACATTCCCGAAACAAGGAATCCTTCATTTATTTCGTGTCCACGTATCTGGGCGGCAGTAAATTCCACTCCCAAACCCACAACGTATGATACCACTATTATGGGCAGCACTTTCCAAAATCCGAACCAAAATATTGTCCAAAAACTTTGAACGGCATCTGCCGGATTTTGAACAAGACCCACAGAGCGAAAATGCTGATAACCTGTATTCCACATCCCGAACAACAGGCACGGCATCAAAGCAAATACCACTACCGACATTATGCGCTTTAAATCCACGCAATCGCGAATATGAACACCTTGAGCGGTGACAGTGTTCGGCACAAAAAGAAAAGTCTCAAATCCTTCAAAAACAGAATGAAGTTTACTGAATTTACCTCCTTTTTCAAACGAAGGTTTTATTTTATTTATGAATCTATGTAAGAATTTCATGTATAATTAATTTCAAGATTTACAATTTAATGATTTTAATAATTCAAAAGTATCGCATTTATATTCCTTATTGATGATTTTGAGGATACGGCAAATATTAAACAATTCATACAATTTTACTTAACTCATTTCTTTTATCATCAATTCAATTCCTTTACGAAGCATAGCTTGTACCTGAATTTTCGAGGTACACACAAATTCGCACAAAGCCAAATCTTCTTCTATAACTTCATAGATACCAAGTTGCTCCATTTTATCTATGTTTTCGGCAAAAATAGCTTTCAGCAGATAAACGGGATAGATATCCATAGGCAAAACTTTTTCGTACTGGTTAGATACCACAAATGCCCTTTCTCCGCCGTTAAGATTAGTATCCAAATCGTATAATTTATTGGGTGTAAGCCACGAAAAGTATGATTTCGAGGCGCTGAATTTACTTAAACGGGGAGCAGCCCATCCCAAAAACTCATATTTATCTCCTTCCGGGATAACCGACAGTCTGTTAGCATAAAATCCCATATAACCGTCTTTGTTTACGGCTGTTCCGGTTAATACGTTTCCACTGATATAGCGGACGCTACCGTCGTGGTCTATCAAATCGGAAAATGCGGTGATTTTGGCGCCGGTAATAATACGATAATATTGTGCGCGTTTTACTTTTGAACCGCAGAGCGCTATTATTTTATGTGCATCGTAAACGCCTGTGGAAAAGAATCGTCCCAGCATTGCCACATGCTGGGCGTCAACCGTCCAGACGATATCGCCTTTATTTACAGGGTCTATATGATGTATCTGAACTCCGACGTTGCCGGCAGGATGTTTACCGGAAAACAGTGTTATTTCTGCGTTTTTAATATTGTTTAAACACGAGGCGAAATCATTGACATCCACGCCTAAATGCACTTTTCCGTCGGTTAATTTTCCCAAAACGTCTATTCCTTTTTGAAAATATTGTTGCTGCTCCGACAGAACAAAGTCTATATCAAACAATAAGGGGGCGGTATCGAATCCCGAAATAAATATCGACTTGGGTTTGTCGTTCGGGTTTGCAATTATCCCATAAGGGCGTTGTTTAATAAATGACCAATTACCTGATTTTGTAATCAGTTCAATGATTTGTTCTCTACTTTCCGACAAATCTGCCGTAATTTCATATTTTTCCGAAACCTGTTCGGCATCAGGTTTAATAACTACTTCAAGAAGTTTTCTGCGTTCGCCTCTGTTAATTGCTTCAACAACGCCGCTAACAGGTGATACGAATTTTATCTTGTCGGCGTTTTTGTCGAAAAACACAGGTGTTCCGGCTTTAACTTCATCTCCCTGTTTTACACACAATCGCGGGGTTAAACCGGGGAAATCGGACGGCTTCACTGCATACGTTTCCGACATTGGAACCTTACCCAAAATTTTTTCGGCAGAACCTTTTAAGCTAATATTAAGCCCTTTTCGGAGTTTTATTATCCTTGACATCTACGTTAATTAAATTTTTTGCAAATATATGACATTATAATCGAATTAGAAAAAAATAGAATTACAACTACTTCTTTTTATTCTCTATTTCTATGTTCGGAATCAGAATTTATAATCATCAATCATCTGTTAATTTATTTGTTGTCAAAGATTTTTAACTACAACGCAAAAACCTGTAAAATTAATTTTCGGTTGTGATTTTTTTTGCGAATTACGAATTACGAATTGGATTTAATGATGATTTAAAGCACGCAAATGACGCAGATTTGACGGATTTTCGCAGATATTTATCGAACCGCGAAAATCTGCTTTAAATTTAACCGCTCGCTTCCAGCCCCGAACTTATACAAACGCGCAAGCAATTGCAATCAATATTATTGTTATAAAAAGTAGATTTGCAATCATATTTTTCTTGATATTTGCAAACAGTCTTCCTAATAAGACAGTTGTGGGTATAAATATTATCTGAAGCATCGGTTGGCTGTTGGGACTGAAAAGCAAAAATATTGCAATGGAGAATATCAATAACCGGAAAAATGATAAATCGAAGGAAACTGTTTTTTGATTAAGCCTCATCGAGCGGACGTATAACTGTTGAATGACAATTAAAATCACAATAAACAGGCAAAAAACATATTGCGGCACACTTAAATCCGCTTTTTCGAGCGGAAAATGTGGAATGATGTTATTGACTGTTTGTTGAACGGGATAAAACCAGTCGCCGTTCAAAAAGAAAGAAACAAATAATGCGAAATAAAACGGAATAAGAAATCCTGTAATTAAGATTATCCAATCTCTGAAACTGACGGATTTAAACCTGTAAACAGCAATGATATGCGGAATAAGAAGGTATGTCGATAGACTGTAGAATATGGCTGCCACGCCCAAATAAACGGACGAGAAAAATATGATGGAATAATTGTTATCATTGCGTTTTACATCTATGTTAAACAGATGATTATAGGACAGCAGAATGAAAATTGTTGCAAAATGCACTTCCGTTACGGAATGAAACATTTGGAAGCATCCGGTTTGTATAATCCACAACAGTATCAGGAGATGTTCTCTGGTTTTTACGGATGAATGATTTACATTGACTTGACGAATCAATAATCCGGCAAACAGTATTAATAATCCGGAGATTACTACCGATAATTCGCTCTGAAAAAAGCTGTGAGAACCAGCGAATAACGAATTTTGCCAAACGACTTCATCTATGTCGTTCACAAATAGTGATTCGAAGTATAACAGCAACAATATAAACACCGATAATAGTATGGTGTTATGCAGTTTATATCCCGAACGGTCAAAAATCATAAATATCCTCCTCTGTAATTTAATCTATTTTAAATTAATTGATTGAAGGTTTTCCCCGAATTGATTCATAAACGTAAATATTATTTCAATTGAACGTTATCAATCAAACGTATTTTCCCGACGTTAACCGCAACGCAGGCAAATATTTCGCCCTGATGATTCCAGTTCAATACGGGTTGAAGCGTTTTCCCGTCAACTATTTCCAGATATTCGACGCTTAATTCGGGATTTGCATTTATTTGCCGTATTGCAACTTGTGTGATTTCGTTGACCGAAACGCCGCTCGCCGCCTGTTGTTTCAGACGGAATAAAGCTCGTGAGATGTCGGCGGCGTTTTTGCGCTGAATATCCGTCAACAGAGTATTTCGCGAACTCATTGCCAATCCGTCCTGTTCTCTGATTATCGGCGCTATAACGATTTCGGTTGTCAGATTCAACTGCCGAACCATGTTTTTTATTATAGCCGTTTGTTGAAAATCTTTTTGACCGAAAAAGGATTTATCCGGCTGCACTATATCAAATAAGCGGCTAACAATTTGTGCAACACCGTTGAAATGCCCCGGTCTGAATTTTCCTTCCATCACTTTGTCCAAATCTCCGAAATCGAAAACTTTGGTATCTTTTTCCGGATAAATTTCCTGTTCGGTTGGAGTAAACACTATGTGACATCCTGCACGTTGCAGCATTTCGATGTCTTTTTCCACAGTTCTCGGATAGTGTTTATAATCATCCTTGTTGTTGAATTGCGTGGGGTTGACAAAAATGCTGACAACCGTAATGTCGCACGTCGAATTACTGAGTTCCACCAGCGACAGGTGTCCCCGATGCAAGGCTCCCATGGTGGGAACCAATCCTATGGTTTTACGGGTTTTTAACCCTGTAAGAGTGTGTTTTAAACTTAAAATATCAGTATATACTTCCATAATTATTTTATCCCGAAACTTTAACATTATACCCAAGCAGAGTTGCTTTTATTGCTATCTGTTCCAATTCGTTCCGTGAGATTTTTTGCAGATTTTTTGCGGGAGTCGCCCTGTCGATGCCGTAGATCATTATTTCTTTGGGATTTATTTCCGTTACGGCATTTAACCAAGCTGCAATTTCCCTGTCGGTGGTGTTATCTATCAATTGATTATTGTATTCGCCCCTTAGAAACATTGTTTGCAGAATCATGTTACCATCAAACGATTTCAGATTTTCTATTATCCGTTTCACGGAATATGTTCCTTGAGGACAATTTATTATTGCAATCGTTTCGTCGATTCCCGAATCAAGTTTCAATATTGCGCGGTCGGCTTTTTTCAGGGCATTGAACACTTTGGTTTTGTGAATCAAAGTAGCATTGGAAAGCACGCTCACCAAAGCGGCAGGCGTATATCTGTCTCTCAACGAGATCACATCATTCATTATACCCGCAAAATCGGGGTGCATTGTAGGTTCGCCGTTACCCGAAAAAGTAATCGAATCGGGATATTCATCCGATTCCGCCATTTTTGCGAGTTTTTTATCTAAAGCCTCCTTTATTTCCGACTTTGTATGAAACCCGAATGATTCGGGTTTATTGTCTTCATTCCAGCCACATTCGCAATATATACAATTGAAATTACATAATTTCCCGTCCACAGGCGAAAGATTTATGCCCAACGACGTCCCCAATCTTCTGCTGCGAACAGGTCCAAACACTATTTCATTAAAAAGAATACTCATAATTTCTATATAATCCGTTAATTATTAATGGAAACAACTATATTTCATATTAATAATGACGATGCAAATATAAACAATTATCAACAGTCGCCGAATTAAACGAATTAGCGGCTAAATCTTATTAAGGTCTTTAAAGACTTTAAAGTCCTTTTTAAAAAAACATGTCCCCCTAACAGAGATTTAAACCCTGTTTAGTGGCGCCTTCAGACAATTCATAATTCATAATTCATAATTCATAATTTTAATTGTATTCCGTTATAGAAGTCCAGGATTTTAGTGCGGAAGATATAGTCGTATTTAGCTTGAACTTCTTCGGACTGGCTTTTGACGAAGCGAGTTTTGATTTCGTTAAATTCAAATATTGAAGATTTTCCGGCTTCGTACTTTTCGCGAGCATATTTAAACGATTCCTGCGTGGACTTAACCGCCTGTCCTGCCGCACGATATTTCTCCTGAGCAGCGACAGCGTTCATATAAGCTGTTTGTATTTCCTTATAGAGTGTTTTCTTTGCATTTTCCAGCGACAATTGTTGATTTTCGATATTAATCTGCGCGCTGCGCACCTGATTCCTCACCGTAAAACGATTAAAGATAGGAATATTCAGATTCAGACCTATGTATTCTCCCGCGTTATTCTTAAACTGGTCGGCGAACGAACGGTTTACATAATTCCTGTTATTCAGGTAAAAATAATTCGTGCTGTAGCCCATACTCAGGCTTAGTGAAGGCAGATAACCCGATTTTGCTATTTTCAGAGTTCTTTCGGCGCTTTCCACGCGAAATTGCAATTCTTTAATCACCGGTTTCTGTTCCACCGCGTTATCAAACACTGCATGAGGAAGCAAAATATTTGCGTCAATATCAAATTCGGGCGCCGCGACATCGAAATCCACGCTATTTTCAAGTTCGAGGCTTTGAGCCAAATCCAGCAGAGACAGTTTCAGATTATTTTCGGCTTGTATCACCGACACCCTGTCGTTGGCAATCTGCGCTTCTATATCATACATTTGGGATACGGGAGCTTTCTCCGCATCCACCAGCGCCTCGATACGCGCGGTTTGAGATTGACTTAGCTCCAGCTGATCCCTGTTGATTTTCAGTATCTCCTTATTGAACAGCACCTGCAAAAACAGAGAAGCGATATTGAGCGAAAGGTCTTCCTTGGCTTTTTCAAGATTTTGGGTAGCCGCCTGCAATTCCAACTTACTCTTTTCTATTTCGTTTGGGATGCGAAAACCCGTGAAAAGCGGCATGGAACTGCTAATCGACAAACTTGTGTTGGATTGACTTTGATTTTCGTACAATCCGCTTTGAGTTTGCGTCCGTCCGAAATTCCAGTTTTGTCCAAGTCCCGCGTTCAAATTGGGTAAGCGGCTCATTTGAGAAGTATTTACCTCTATTTCCGCGTTCTTTGTCTGCAACTCTATCTGTTTAATACTTATATTATGTTCAATTGCGTACAATATACAGTCTTCCAGTTTCCATTGAACGGGTTGAGCCTCCAAAGTCGAAAAACCGAGAAACAAAATCAAAGCTGTGATAACAAATTTATTCATAAAATGCATCATTGTTAAATATCTCATTTTAGTTCAGTTCGGTTTTCTTGAATTTAAAATTACTCAAATTACCCCTGACTTTGTCTTCGGTGGTCAAACCCTCTTTCACCTCGGTTTTGATACCGTCCGACAACCCGATTTTGATGTGACTTTTTTCAAACACCTGTGTGGGCGTTTCCGCTTTCAGTACATAAACAAACGTCGAATCATTATTAAATTCGATAGCGCTTTCGGGAATTGTAATCACATCCTGAGCCTTATTCAGCACAATTTCGGCATTGGCGCTGTATCCGGCGCGAATAAAAACCGAATCGGGAACATTCACGGCGGCTTTCATTTCAAACAAAACAGCTCCGCTTTGTTCCGTGCCTTTCGGCGAAATGTACTCCAGCACGGCTTCAAATTTTTGACTGCTCAAGGCGCCTATTGTTAAAGAAACAGGAATTCCTTCCTTGATTTTACCTACTTCCGTTTCGTCGATATTCCCTATGAAAATCAAATCATTCATATTGGCTACGGAAGCAATCGTAGTGCCATCGTTAAACGTGTTTGCCTGAATAACCGAATTTCCCGCCTTAATCGGCACATCCAAAATCATTCCCGAAATTGTGGAGCGAATCTGGGTATTGCTCAACTTGGCGTATCTCTTCGAAACTCCTTCTCTCACAATATCCAGAGCATCCTGCGCATTGCTTTTTTCCTCCTGCGCTTTTCGGAAACTTGATTCCGAATTGTCGAACTCTTCTTTGGAAATAACTCCGCTTTTAAACAGTTTTGATTGACGGTTATACTCCGTTTCAATCTGTTGCAGATTAATTTCCGCCACTTTCAAGCGCGATTCCGCCGAGTTCAACTGACCCATTTCCGGAATAACCTTCACTGTAGCAATCACCTCGCCCACCTTAATCATCTGTCCGGCTTCCTTCAAAACCTCCGACACAATTCCGGATATTTGAGGTTTAATCAAAATCTCATCTCTGGGACTCACCTTTCCGGTTGCCACAGTTTTATTCTCTATGGTTCCGATGGTTGGCGACAGAATCTCATAAACTTTCGTCACGGGACGGGATTTGTTCCAAAGGAACACAAATGTGGATACAACAATGACCCCCAGTATAATGAACAAAAAAATCTTACCTATTCTTTTCATAAAATATCATGTATTTACTTTTATTACTTTTATTTATTTTCTAATTAATTATTAAATCCTTATATCAAACGCTATTCTTCTCTTATTGCATCTATCGCCTTAATCCTCAACGCCCGCATGGCGGGAATAGAACCGGCAAACAGTCCGGATATCAGCAATATCACGGTTGATAAAATTGCCGTTCCGAACGACACCATCGGGTCGGACAGAAACATATTTTCCGCTTTTTGCAGCATATACGTATCGGCTAAATACAGGCACAATATCCCGAAACTCAAGCCCAACAATCCCGCAATGGAGGTCAAAACCAAACTTTCCGACATGATTTGCCCTATTATTGTGCGCGGTTTGGCGCCCAATGCCCGTCGGATTCCGATTTCCTTTGTCCGTTCTTTAACCGTAACCAGCATAATATTACTCACTCCCACTATTCCGGCAATCAAAGTACCCGACCCCACAATCCAAATCAGCACGGCTATCCCAAGAAACAGATATTTGAAGATATTGAACTGTTCCTCAAGATTGAAACCCCAGATTGCCTGCATATCCGTAGGCGCTATGCTGTTATAGGTTTTGAGTATTTTCCGCATCTTTTCTTCCATAACTTTCACCGATTGGTTGGGTTTGGCTGTTGCCGCAAGTATGTCGATAACATCGCCCTGATTGCTTATTTGTTGCATGGTGGTAAACGGAATGATAACCGATTCTTCCGGGCGACCTCCTATGCTGATGTTTGAAACGCCCGACGCCACTCCAACCACCTGGTAATAAATCCCGTTTACACGGAGATATTGCCCCAGAGGATTTCCCTTTGCGGGAAATAATTCTTCATATACTGCCGTGCCTATTACGCAAACTTTTCGTTTTTGCACAATATCTATATCATTGATAAAGCGACCGTACATCATTCTTTGCTGTTCTATTGCGGTATAATTGGCATTTAGACCGCGCACGCCGAAAGAGCCTGAATGTTCATCGCGAACCACATTGTTTGTGCCTCGTCCGCCGAACAATATGGGCGACACATGTTCCATCTCCGGCACAAACTCCTTGAGCAGCTCCAAATCGCGGTTGTGAATCCGCCACAGGCGTCCTTTTTGAAAGCCTTTATAAGGTTCGCCGGTGATGTTGCTGCCCATAAAGCAGGAATTGGTGGCAAAACCGTCAATGCCTTTCAACATTCCGCGTTCCAGTCCGTGACCGGCGCCTAACATTATCATCAACATAAAAATGCCCCAAAATACGCCGAATCCGGTAAGAAGACTTCTTACCTTGTTGCGGGTGATAGTGACCCATATCTCCTGAAATCTGTCTAAATCAAACATTTCTTCTTTTTATTATAGGAAATCTTTATTTCATATTTATTCATTTCTCATTGCCTCCACAGCAGATATTTTCACGGCTTTCAACGCAGGGAAATATCCTGCAACGACTCCCGAAACTATTAATACACACATGGCTGCCACTGCCACATGTACTTCAACCGTGGGATTTTTAAACACGTATGACATTTGCCCCGAATTGGAGTTTTCCAAAACCGAATTAATCAGTTCGCCCAGCCCGACTCCCATAAACATCCCGAAATATCCGAATATGGATGTGATACAGACCGATTCCATCAAAATATTTCCCAAAATCGACGACGGTTTTGCTCCCAGAGCCTTGCGGATGCCGAACTCGCGGGTTCGTTCTCTCACCGTAATCAGCATAATATTGCTTACGCTGATGATGCCGGCAATCAAAGTCCCGATGCCGATGAGCCATATAAAAACCGTGATGCCGTTAAAGATGCCGAGCGTTTGCAAATAATTGTCCAACTGGTTCCAAAAGCCCACCGCCCTTTCGTCCTTGGGGTCGAATATATGTAAATCGGCTAACTGTTGATGCAGGCGTTTTTCAAAATCGGCGTTTTCCTCTCCGGTTTCAAGACCGCCGAGAGTGAAGGCGATATTGTCTGTGCCTTTACCTTTGCGATACAGCAATTGGGCTGTTGAAAAGGGTATATACGCTTTTTCGCTGTTGCCCCAGCTTTCTTCTTCAAAAACGCCGATTACCGTATAGCCCAATCCTCCGGCGATGAACTGTTTTCCTACCGGATTTTCGTTCTGAAACAGAATCTCTTTGATTCTCTGGTTCACAAGGGCGACTTTCCGATAATCTCTCATGTCCATATTATTGATAAACCTGCCCTGATTATCCTTGATTCTTATTCCGTTAATCTGCATAAATTCGGGATTGACTCCTTGAAATTCGCAGGCGGTACTGTAAGTTGAGTAACTTACGTTGACGCTTGTTTGGATTATGCCCGAAACATTTATCGCTTCCGGAACTCTATTTTGTATCAATTGCAAATCTTTTTCATCCAGCGAAACAATTCTCCTGTCGGGCAATCCTTTGTAGGGGATGGATGTTCTGCGTCCCCAAAGCTGAAAACTGTTCACCGCTCGGCTTCCAAAGTTCGACATCACTCCGTTTTTCAAGCCGTTGCCGGCAGAGAGCAGGATGCAAAACATGAAAATTCCCCACGAAATGGAAAATCCCGTGAGGAATGTTCGCAATTTATTTCTTCTTATGGCGCTGAATATTTCCGCCCAATTGTCTAAATCAAACACAGTTTTTGTAAATTAATTCATTTATAAATAAGGTTACCTGATTCCGTTTGCGTATCGGCGAATGTGGTGGTTTTCACCGATTCGATCACTCCGTCTTTCAGGCGGATGATTTTATCGGTAGCATCTGCAACGCTTTGTTCGTGAGTAACAATAATCATTGTCATTCCATCTCTGTTCACCTCTCGCAGTATTTGTATCACTTCCTCCGAAGTTTTGCTGTCCAAGGCTCCGGTGGGTTCGTCGGCGAGGATAATTTGGGGTTTGGCGATTAAAGCCCGTGCAATGGCGACCCGTTGTTTTTGTCCTCCGGAGAGTTCGCTCGGCATGTGTTCAGCCCATTCTTTAAGTCCCATTTTATCAAGATACTCCAAAGCGATATTGTTTCTTTTCTTTCTCCTGATTCCCTGATAATACAGGGGAAGAGCAACATTTTCCATAGCGTTCTTAAAATTGATGAGATTAAAAGATTGAAAAACGAAACCTATCATTTTGTTTCTCAATCCTGCCGCTTTGGTTTCACTTAAATTTCTTATCAAGAGATTATTTAAGTAGTAGTTTCCGGTGTCGTATGTGTCCAGAATACCCAGAATATTGAGCAGGGTAGATTTTCCGGAACCAGAAGCGCCCATAATTGCAACCATTTCGCCATGTTTGATTTCCAAATCAATCCCTTTCAGAACATGAAGAGGAGCGCCGTTGTGATAGGTTTTATTAATACTTTCTAATTTTATCATTAAATAATTAAATATTGTCTTTCTACACCACGTTAGACGTGTATCTCATAAATTAGTTACAAAAAAAATATATTTTTTTCTAATTTATTGCCGCAAAGGTATAATCTTTTTTGATATAAACGGAGAATTTTGTTTGTGCGGGTGTATTCAATTACGTCGAACAGTGGTAGAGACGCAATGTATGGCATCTCTACGGCAGCAGATGGCGTTCCCTAACTTGCGCGGGTTTGTAACTCGTGCCATAGCGTCTGTTTAACGCACATCGGCGGGGTATTAAGGACTTTAAGGTCTTTAAAGTCTTTAAAGACCTTAAAGTTGTGGTGGTCAAAATCGCCCTATATTGGAATTAATTCTTCACCCCGTGAATTTAAAAAACCTGTTTCTTTTAGAGACTGTAAAGATTCACACAGACATTCCTGTCTCCATGTTTTCATTTTTTGGCAAGTACAAGAATCAATATTATATCTGTTATAAATTCCATATCAATATATATAGATTCTATTTGTATAGTTATAGATTCCATATCAATAGATATAGATTCCATATCAATAGATATAGATTCCATATTAATAGATATAGATTCCATATTAATAGATATAGATTCCATATTAATAGATATAGATTCCATATTAATAGATAT
>JAISRS010000018.1 GCA_031273485.1 Prevotellaceae bacterium | reverse complement strand
CATCTGCCAATTCCGCAGGTTGCAAAGGTAATTGTTTTTTGATTATTGAGGCTTTTTAGCAACTGAACTCCTGATATACGCACACTCGTCATTTCCTCTTGTTTGTTGCTTGTAATATTATCCCTACCAATGACGCTGCGCCGAACGGGGACATATTAAACCTGTAACATTCGGAAGCCTCACAAAATATATTTCCGCAGATTGCTGACATTTTGAGTGTATCACATCCGGCAAGGTCGCAGATTGCGGACATTTTGTGCGTATCACATCTGGCAAGGTCGCAGATTGTGGACATTTTGAAGACATGACAACGTCGAAGCACACGGTTTGTTCACATTTTCTGACATTGTGTCAGGAAATGCTCCCGAATCATTCACGTTTTATGACAAAATGGCGGAAAATGACCCCAATTTATCAGTATTTTATGACAAACTGTCGGGAAATAGTACCGGATTATTCACATTTTATGACAAACTGTCAGGAAATGCCCCCGGAATGTGGACATTTTACCTCAATGCCGTTGTCGAAGTTTTCGGAATGTGGACATTTTACCTCAATGCGAAGGCTCCCCCTCGTTAGCTATGGTAGAGACGCAATGCATTGCGTCTCTACCATAGCGCCTCAAAATAAGATTTAGCCTCTTTTTAATTACCATCTGTAAAATTTAAAAATCACAAAATCTTTTTTATAACACTTATCATTAGTTAATTGAAATTTGAAATTTCATAACTCCCGATATTTTAAAATCACTGATAACGCCTTTGAGAATACAAAAAAGGCGCAAAACACGGCAAAAAACATGAGGCTGTCTTACAAAACACGTCGCGCCGATGACAGTCTCTTCATCGTTCATCGTTCGCAGTTTATTAAATTTATATATCTTTGCCGACAGTTAGATTGCACTGTAGAATTATGGTTAACTCTTTTGAGACAATAGATTTATCCGACATATTGATGGTTGGAGACAAGGTTTTGGTGAAGTCCGAAACCGAAAAAAAACGCACAAAAAGCGGATTATATCTTCCGGTTGGATTGCAGGAAAAAGAAAAAATGCTGAACGGATATGTAATGAAATCCTGTACGGGATATCCCCCTTCGCTTGCGAACGAGGGCGAGTCGTGGAAACCAAAAGACAGAGAAGTAAAGTATCTTCCCTTAGAAGTAAAAACAGGCGACAGGGTAATATTCTTGCAAAACAACATTTGGGAGGTATGTATCAACAGTGAAAAATATTTTATTGTTCTCAATTCGTCTCTGCTTATGTTAATCGGAAACGATGATTTATTCTAAACAATATTTTGGAAATAAAGGAACTCATACAACAAATATGCTCTCAGGAAGGATTCGTTGAACTGTTGTCCAAACTCGAATCCGGAGAAAAGCGAATAAACCTTAAAAACATTGCAGGCTCGTTGTCAGGAGTGTTGGCTGCCGGAGTCGTTGCACAAAAGCAAGGCACGCACATCTTTATACTCAGCGACAATGACGACGCGGCATATTTCTACAACGATTTGTACAAACTTCTGCATCCTTCGCAGGAAGGCGACGAAACAAATCATACTCTGCACGATAATGTTTTATTCTTCCCCTCATCCTTCAAAAGAAGCAGTAAATACGGTCGAGAGGATTTCTCCAACATCGTGCAGCGCACGCAGGTGATGGAACGCTTGAAAACCAATACCGGGATGCTTGCCGTTGTGACATACCCCGAAGCCGTTGCCGAAACGGTGCCGTCGAATGAAGACTTGAAAAAATACACGCTGCAATTAACTGTGGGAGAAAAAACAGAGATGGATTTCCTGATGGAACTGTTTGAGGAATACAAATTTGAACGTTCGGATTTTGTGTATGAACCCGGACAATACGCCATAAGAGGCGGAATTATTGATGTGTTTTCGTTTTCGTCAAACAAACCTTATCGTTTGGAGTTTTTCGGCGATGAACTGGAAAGCATTCGCAGTTTCGATGTCAATTCTCAACTTTCGGACGCAAAACTGCAAACAGTCGCCATAACATCCAACATAAGAAGCATTAATGACAATAAAAAAATCCCCTTCACGGACTGTGTCCCCGACGGCGCCGTTGTGTGGACGGAAAACCATAAAATAGTGGCTGATATGATTGATAATCTGTATGAAAATCAACCACTGTCGCCACAAAACGAAACAACGGCAAATCTGCCGGAACTGATTACGGGCAGAACATTTAAGGATTCGCTCAACAGGCTGGTATCAATAAAACTACATGCCTCAAAGTCGGAAAACGGCATTAGTTTCAATTCCGTGTCGCAACCCGTTTTCAACAAGAAATTTGAGATGCTTGCCCAAGACATAATCAGCAGAAACAATGAAGGCTACACGGTTCTTATCCTTGCCGAAAACACAAACCAAATAGAACGATTGAGAAATATTTTCGGTTCCGTATCAAAAACCAATGTGCGGTTTATTCACGTGAAAACATCTATTCACCAAGGTTTTATTGATAAACGCACAAAGATTTGCTGCTACACCGACCATCAAATCTTTCAAAGATATCACCGCTATCGCATACGGGGTGAGGTGGATAAAAGCGACATAATAACTTTGCATGAACTCACAAGCCTTAACGTGGGTGATTATGTGGTGCATATCGACCATGGCATAGGCATTTTCGGCGGATTGGTGAAAATAGAACTGAATGGCAAAAGGCAGGAAGCGGTGCGAATAACATATCAGGACAATGATACTATTTTTGTTGATTTACAGGGATTACACCGTATCTCCAAATACAGAGGACGCGACGGCTCTCCCCCAAAAATACATAAACCCGGGTCGGGAGTGTGGAACAGGATAAAACAATCGGTAAAAAAGAAAATCAAGGATATTGCCGGAGAACTTATACTGCTGTACGCCAAACGCAGAGAAACGCAGGGATTTGCCTATTCGCCCGATTCTTTTCTGCAACAGGAACTGGAAGCCTCGTTTATTTACGAAGACACTCCGGATCAGCTAAAAACCACAAAGGCAGTGAAACAGGACATGGAACAAAACTATCCGATGGACCGGTTAGTGTGTGGAGATGTGGGTTTCGGAAAAACGGAAATAGCTATACGCGCGGCATTTAAAGCCGTCACCGACGGTAAACAGGTAGCCGTATTAGTCCCAACAACAATTCTTGCACTGCAACACTACAAATCTTTCACCTCGCGACTTGCCGAATTTCCCGTCACAATTGACTTTATCAGCCGCATGAAATCGGCAAAAGATATAAGACATTCCCTTGAAATCCTTAAACGGGGAAAAACCGATATCATAATAGGAACACACCGCTTGTTGAGCCAGGATGTGGAATTTAAAGATTTGGGATTGCTGGTAATCGACGAAGAACAGCATTTTGGAGTATCCTCGAAAGAGAAAATCCGCAAAAAGAAAGTAAACGTGGATACTTTGACACTGACGGCAACTCCCATTCCCAGAACATTACAGTTTTCGTTGCTCGGCGCAAGAGACCTTTCGGTGATAAACACCCCGCCCCCAAACCGAATCCCCATAACAACCGAAGCGCATACGTTCTCGGAAATTATCATAAAAGACGCCATTGATTATGAGGTAAAAAGAGGTGGACAGGTGTTTTTTATCCACAACAGAATAAAAGACATTCAGGCAATTGAAACTTTAGTGAAACGAATATCTCCCGAAGCAAAAACCGTAATAGCTCACGGACAAACCGACAGCGCTCTTCTGGAAGATATTATGACGGATTTCATAGACGGGCAATACGATGTGCTGATAGCAACCACAATAATCGAATCCGGACTTGATATTCCCAACGCTAACACCATAATAATTAATCAGGCGCAGAACTTCGGACTAAGCGAACTCCACCAGCTGCGAGGACGTGTGGGACGAAGTAACAAAAAGGCTTATTGCTATTTACTCACTCCGCCGCTCACAACCCTGACGCCCGACGCCCGACGACGATTGAAGGCAATTGAAGAATTTTCGGACCTTGGAAGCGGATTCAATATCTCAATGCAGGATTTGGACATACGGGGAGCGGGAAATCTCCTGGGCGGAGAACAAAGCGGATTTATTGCCGAAATAGGATTTGAAGCCTATCAACGGATATTGAATGAAGCAATTATGGAACTGCGCGGAGAACGTTCACTCGAAAGCGAAACGCCGCAGGAAGAAACGGAATATGTTACCGATTCCGTAATCGACAGCGACATTGAGGCTAATCTTCCCGACGAATATGTATCGAATAAATCCGAAAAACTCCGCCTGTACAGAGAAATCGACAGTTTCGACAGCTCCGAACAGGTGTCACAGTTCGAAACCGAACTCATCGACCGTTTCGGACCTCTGCCGAAAGCAACCGAAGAACTGCTGCAAGGTGTGATATTGCGTAAATCGGCAATAAAATCAGGCTTTGAACGAGTTGTACTGAAAAACAAACTTATGTTCCTGCATTTCCCCTCAAATCAACGCTCTCCGTATTATTCCTCAACAACGTTCCATAACATACTGCAATATATCCATGGCGATTCGCACAGATTTACCCTGAAAGATAAAAACATGAAACTGTCGCTATTAGTGCGCGATGTCAACTCACACAAAGAAGCCGTGGAAATCTTAACAAAAATGAATGGCGGCAAAAAGGAATGAGGGCTTACGGCTAAGGTCAGAGGACAATAAGGCTAAGGACTTTAAAGACCTTAAATATTTTCATAAAAATGCTGCACGAAAATTGTTTGCATATCAGGAAAAGAGTTATCTTTGCAGCGTAAATTAAAAATAAAGAATGATAACGATTTAATAACAGAGATATGAAAACAGTAGCAGTTGAAGAAGTTAAAGCGCATTTTTCGGATATACTCCTACAGGTTAAAAACGGAGAAAAAGTGACTATCTGCGAAAAATTAAACGCCCCGATTGCCATGATAGTGCCGATAAAAAACAGGGCAGTTTCAAGAAAAATCGGAATATTAAACGGCATAGCCTCTTTTAAAACAAAAGGAAACGGAAAAATAACCGAAGAAGAATTTTTAGGATTATGACTTACCTATTGGACACTCACGCTCTTATTTGGGCAACATTGGAAACAGAAAAATTAAGCGCCAACATACGGAATATCATTATGGACAGCGATAATGACATTTATGTAAGTACAGTATCATTTTGGGAAATATCACTAAAAACGAGAATCAACAAATTTTTCTTTGATAACATAGACATAAAGAAATTTCCCGAATATGCAAGGTTAATGGGTTTTACAATTATAGATATTGCGGAAAAAGAAACCATTACATTTCATGAATTGCCCCTGAAAAATAATCACAAAGACCCGTTTGACAGAATGTTAATATGGCAAGCCATAACTATGAAGCGAATATTGATAAGTAAAGATGCCTTAATGGGACAATATAAAGAAGACGGATTAAAAGTAATATGGTAAAAAAGCAACATGCTCGAATCCGTAATAAAAACATAGCAACCACAGAGATAAAAACAATCCTTCGTTCAGCATAGCGTTTCGTTACACCGTAGCTAAAAGCGAAGCTCCCGCTTCGCAACATACTATAAGTGCAAGCCGGAGGAACCTGCTTTTAGCTTCGGCGTAGCGAGACGCTACGCCGAACGAGGGGACAGTTGCGGAGGATTTCAATCCCTAACAGGGGGCTGGGAGTTGTCTTCACCTATTGTTTGTTACTTGCAATATTCCCCCTTATAATGACGGCAAGCGTAAATGTCATTGGTAGATGTAGAGACGCAATGCATTGCGTCTCTACAGACTAACGCCGTCGCAATGATAATATTGTATTTTTTATTTCCAAACAGTTCTTTAAAGGGCTAAATCTTATTTTGAGGCGCTATGGAGGGAGGTTATGACTGCGATCTCTTCGTTCTGCGTAGCTTCGGCGTAGCGACAGCCCGAAGGGCTTAATTTTCATAACCGCAGGTCATCGACCTGCGGAAAAGTACCCGTATGTTCTCTGCCTGAAAGGCAGGACTGAAACGTAAATTGAAATAATAATAATTAGTCCTGCCTTTCAGGCAGT
>JAISRS010000485.1 GCA_031273485.1 Prevotellaceae bacterium | reverse complement strand
ATTTTCCAAACAAAACAACCTCAGTAACATCGGGATTAATCCCTCTCCAACCTCATTACCTAATTATATTATTATATATTCCACAATCGGCAGAGATAAAATTAGGTAATAAGGTTTTTGAACTGTGGGGATTACCGTAGTTACTGAGGTTGTTTTGTTGTTTAAATAAGGTAGAAATAAGGTTTTTGCTCCTCGTAAAGAAACAACAATTTGAAATATCAGTTCGACACATTCAAATATATCCCTTTTTGGTTCCGGCTTGTCCGGGTTAGGGTAATCAGGAATGTATCGCCCGGTAGAAAAACTAAAATTTTCATGATCATTTGAATGTTATTTTTTGAAATAATACTTTATCAGAACCGGATTATCGTCCTCTTTGCGTTTTCTTTTCTTTTCGAGGTTTTCGGCATCCAGTATTGCGTCCGGTAGCGGAAGAATCATATCAACATTCGGAATTATACCTGTAATGAAATCTTCCGTCCAGATGCACGGGTAAAGATACGCCTGCTCTTTTGTCTTTTCAAAGAGAAGATGTTCTTTTGTTTCCTTATTGTAAAACAGGTGTAGTCCTCTGTTTTTTCTTATAATAACAGTATAGAGATATGTTTCGTTACCGCCCGACGCCCCAAAAAAGTAATTGACAATTTCCGATGCGCGGGCTTTTTCCATATATTCCCTGAATTTCTGCTGAAGTTCTTTCTCTGAAGGATAAAAAAGTTTGTCGGGGTCTATGTTTAATTTTCCAAAATCCCATGAGTAGGCTATCGAAACATCTCCTTCGGGTGTGATTTCATAAACGTTGTTGTCAACAGGTCTTGTAATGAAGCTGGAATAGGGAAAAACCGGCGTTCCCAACCGGGTATATAAACTTTCTTCTTCCGGAAAACTTTCATTGATAAACCTGTTACTGCTCCTTGAGTAGAGTTTCAATCTGTTTTTGTAGTCGAAAGTCCAAAAGGCAATCAGTTTCGGATTCAAGTATTTAATTCTGTTATATGCCCCACCTTCAAGTTCCGGTAAAGATGTTTTTTTCATAAAACGGCCTTTATCAGCGTCATAATCAAGCAGTTTTGCGCCAGTCGGATCAACAATTAAAACCCTGTTGCTGTCCCTGTCCACATCGAAATCGGCAATATGCAGATATTCTCCGGGACCTTGTCCCCTTTGGTCTATTGTAAAGCGAAATTTCCCATCTTTATCAAACACAATAATCTTTCCCAAACCGTAGTCCAGTATATAAAAATTATCATTATGATAAACGATTTTATAAATCTCTTTAATCAGAGATTCGTCCGTTGTTTCCAGCGGGATAATTTCTATTTTTTCAAACAGGTCAAAAATAGAAACATCTTTTGTTTCCCTGTCAATATCAATGCGTATTCCGTTTGACATCGCGGGTTTTTCGTTACAGCCGGGAAGTAAAAATATCAGGACTGTGAAGAACAGGATTGATTGTTTCATGAGAATTATTATTTAATTAAAAGGGTCTTATCGGCGGCAAATATAAATGTAATTTTCGGAACAGGCAGGATATTCGCTAATAAATAGCAAAAAAACCAAAAAATCCACATTTAAAAACTAAAAAAGCACAAAGATGACGAAAAGAAATGGCAACTTTGCAGCGTGAAAAATAAAAAAAAAGTAATTTAATAATTCGTTCATAATGAAACATCTACTCAAAACCCTTTTTTTCGTGTTGATTTATTCCTGTGTCGCTAATGCGGAAAACCGCTACGCTTATTTATATAAAGATTTGCCTTTCGACATGCCGCTGATTGACCGTCCGGTCTTTCCCGATAATCATGTTTATATAACGGATTTCGGCGGAGTTCCCGATGGCGTAACATTTAATACGGAGGCATTTGCAAAGGCGATGGAATCGCTTTCCGCCAAAGGTGGAGGAACATTAATTGTTCCGTCGGGCGTATGGTTTACGGGACCGATTGTTTTCAAATCCAATATCAATCTTCGTCTCGAAAAGGGCGCTTTGATACTGTTTTCGCCTGATTTCGACCTCTATCCGCTTGTATCTACCGTTTTTGAGGGGCTTGATACGCGCCGTTGTCAGTCTCCGATTTCGGGGCGCAATCTCGAAAACATCGCCATAACGGGCGAAGGCTCCATTAACGGTTCGGGCGAGGCTTGGCGACAACTCAAAAAGGATAAGGTAACGGAAAAACATTGGAAAACGGTTATTTCCGCAGGCGGTATTGTCAAAAATAATATCTGGTATCCATCCGAGCGTTCGCTGAAAGGAATACAACGCAGCAACATGAACGTACCCAAAGGCAGTTTGACGGAAGCCGACTGGCTGGAAATAAAAGACTTTCTGCGTCCGGTGATGGTAAGTTTTATAGAATGTAAAAAAGTATTGCTCGAAGGCGTTTTGTTTGAAAACTCGCCGAGTTGGAACATTCATCCCCTGATGTGTGAAAATGTCATTATCGACAATGTTTTCGTGCGGAATCCGTCTTATTCTCAAAACGGCGATGGAGTGGACCTGGAATCGTGCGTCAATTCACTCATCGTGAACAGCGCTTTTGATGTGGGCGACGATGCGATATGTATCAAATCGGGAAAAGACGAAGAAGGGCGCCGTCGCAACCGTCCGACGGTTAATGTTCTGATTGACAACTGTAAAGTATTTCAGGGACACGGCGGTTTCGTTGTCGGAAGCGAAATGTCGGGCGGGGTGAGAAATATTTCGGTATCCAACTGTCAGTTTATGGGAACGGACGTGGGATTGCGCTTCAAGAGTTGTCGTGGACGCGGAGGCGTTGTTGAAAACATTTACATTAAAGATATTAACATGTTTAATATTGCTACGGAATCCTTTCTTTTCGACTTGTTTTACGGAGGCAAATCAGCTGTGGAATCTTTGGAAGACGGTGATGAAACACCCGTCAATGAGACCGTTCCACCAATAGATGAAACAACGCCTGCCTTTCGCAATATTTATGTGAAGAATCTCGTTTCGCGTAATGCACGCAGAGCCATGTTTTTTAATGGCTTACCCGAAATGAACATATCCAATATCAATGTTGAAAACGTTACCATATCAGCGATGCTGGGGGCTGAAATTGTCGAATCGGACAATATTCGCTTCAAAAACATCCATATTATTCCCGAAACAGGTGCGGCATTGATTCTTCGGAACGTGAAGAATTTTGAAATAGAAGAATTTAAGTATCCGTCCGGTTTAGAGGAAGTTGTAAAAATAGAAGGCGAAACGGACAATATATCCCTGCCGCCGTCGTTGAAGAAATATTTGAAATAAAACAGAAATATTATGCGAAACTTATTAACTTTTTTGGTCTGGATAACAGGAATGGCGTATCTCTATGCGCAAACACCCGCTTTTCCGGGCGCCGAAGGCGGCGGAAAATATACTGCCGGCGGACGCGGCGGCGCCGTATATTACGTTAACACACTGGAAGATACAATCATCGGAGATAAAGAAACGCATGAAGGTTCGCTTCGATGGTGTCTGCAACGAAACGGTGCAAAAACAATCCTGTTCAAAGTGGCGGGTATAATTCGTTTAAAATCAAAGCTCTCTATTCCCGACAGCACCACAATCGCCGGACAAAGCGCACCCGGAGACGGAATTTGTATTGCCGACAATTCCGTTAGGGTTGAAGGCAGTAATGTGATCATCAGATATATGCGCTTCCGCATGGGCAACCGTCTCAAAGTTGAGGACGACGCGCTTTGCGGAAACCGGAACCGGGATATTATCATAGACCATTGTTCCATGAGTTGGGGTACGGACGAATGTTCTTCATTTTATGATAATGATAATTTTACGATGCAGTGGTGTGTGCTTTCGGAGAGCCTTCGCGCTTCGGTTCACCGAAAAGGAAATCACGGCTACGGAGGAATATGGGGCGGCAGAACAGCCTCTTTTCATCACAATTTGCTGGCTCATCACGACAGCCGCAATCCTCGAATGTGCGGTAGCCGTTACAGCAACCGTCCCGACGAGGAACTGGTTGATTTTCGTAACAACGTAATTTACAATTGGGGAGGCAATAGCGGATATGCCGGCGAGGGTGGCAGATACAATTTCGTAAACAATTATTATAAAGCATCTCCGACGTCTTCCAATCCGAATCGTATTTTCTCGCCCAATGCCGATGCAGGCGTCAACAGACAGCCGGCAGGCGCGTGGGGGAAATTTTATTTATCAGGGAATTATGTACACGGTCAGGAAAAGACAACCGCCGATAACGTCATCGGATTGCAACCCGAACCGGGAACAAAAGATGTAAAAGACCTTGTATCGGCTACGGAATTTAAAGTAGCGCCGGTCGCGACCGATGACGCTAAAACGGCTTACGAAAGGGTTTTGGCAATGGCCGGCGCTTCGTTTAAACGCGATAATACCGACAAGCGCATTATGAATGAGGTGAAAAACGGATTGACGCCTGTCAGAGCGTCGGGAAATGCGGGCACACGTCCCGGTATGATTGATTCACAGGAAGATTCGGGAGGATGGGATACCTATTCGTTTAACCCCGGACTTGTTCCGACGGATAAAAACATTGACGGAATCCCCGACGGCTGGCTCGAAAAAAACTTTCCGGGCAAACGCGCAAACGACCGCAATGAAGAAGGTTACACGTATCTCGAAGTGTATCTCAACAGCCTGCCGGACATCGAAAAAACAGAATATATTGTCGATAGAAACGGCACAGGCGATTTTCGCAATATTCAGGAAGCCATCAACGCCGTCCGCACGGCCGATCCCCGCGGATTGATTACAATTCGCATTAAGAACGGCGTTTATAAGGAAAAATTAGTGATCCCGCCGCATGTTACCAACATTAAACTGGTCGGCGAAGATCGGGATAAAACAATTATCAATTATGACGACCATGCCAATATCAACCGGATGGGTACGTTCAAAACCTATACCTTCCTGTTGAGCGGGAACGATATCATTCTTGAAAACCTGACGATTGAAAATTCTTCATTACCTCTTGGCCAGGCTGTTGCGCTTCACATTGAAGGCGACCGGATCATCATTCGCAACTGCCGTCTGCTGGGTCATCAGGACACGCTGTATGCAGGCAGGGACGGAGCGCGTCAGTATTTTGAAAACTGTTATATCGAAGGTACTACCGACTTCATTTTCGGACCCTCGACGGCATGGTTTGAAAATTGCACCATCCACTGCAAAAAAGATTCTTACATCACTGCCGCCAATACGCCGCAGAACCAAAAATACGGTTATATATTTAATAAATGTACGGTTACGGCGGCAAAAGACGTCAAAGCCGTGTATCTTGGCCGTCCCTGGCGTGCATTTGCCATGACATTGTTCATGAATTGCAGACTGCCGAAAGAAATACGTCCCGAAGGCTGGGAAAACTGGCGCAATCCCGAAAACGAGAAAACCGCCCGCTA
>JAISRS010000482.1 GCA_031273485.1 Prevotellaceae bacterium | reverse complement strand
AATCCTGAAACGAACCAAAACACACAAAGGGTTTTGTCTTGTCGCATTGTTCATAAGTAAGCCCGTTACGGGAAATAAATTGCCAGCCCGCAAAATCAATATGCCGCTTTAGGTCTTCCTCCCACGCGCTCTGAACCGCGGGCTTAAATGTTAGAACTAAAACTTTCTTCCAACCCATTTTATTTGCGAGCTGGTATGCCGCAAATGTTTTACCGAAACGCATTTTTGCGTTCCAGAGAAAATGGGGTGTTTTTGATGTCCCTTTGTTTTCTTTCCAGAAGGAATCAAAATAGGCGGCGGTTTTTTCAACAGCCTGCTCTTGTTCGGGACGCATTTTGAAGTCCCACGTACGGTTTTCCTCCATATCCTCATTACGACGCAAGGCGAGAATTGCGGCTCGCACATCATCTACGGAACATTTGAACCATTCGGTTTTTGTATTACCGCTTGTTTTTGGGTTTAGAAAACCGTGCTTTCTTAATAAACGGTGAACATCATGGTCGGTAAACGAAGAGCCGTCATTTTTCATGGCGGATTCTTCAAGAACTATCCGGTATGGTAGCTTTCCGGGATGGGCCGTGGGATACTGCTGGGCCACACGTTTTTGTACATCGCCATTGGTGAAGCCGACTTTCAGGAAGCCTTGCATATCGGCATTGCCCGGTTCTTCATAGGCATATATGGAAGGCGTTAATTTAGGGCGCTTGGGAAAGAATTCGTTAGCCATTTTTATCCTCATTAAATATTTTACTGAAACATATTAAATTAATTCCAACCCAGAAAAGCAAAGTTTTCTGTACAGGGATTTCTTTTTTAGCATCCTCCGCAAAAGCGCAAGCCGCCTGCTTCACGGCTTCAGCGTCAACAGCCATTGGAAAACCTCCTTTTGAGCGTGTTCAAGCCAAATACTTATTATATTTTTCTTGTAAATACAACAAACCATCACTTTCAGTTATTGAAATATCGAGATGGTCTTTCACAAATTTATAACGAAACTTATTTTCGCTAATGATTTCACTCCATGTTCTAACTTTTATTGTTATATCATTCGCCTCTGTTGGATCACTTTGATAAGTGGTTCCGCGTGGTCGATTTCTTTCATTTGCTTTCTTTCGTATAATACTATCCATTTCGTTTGAGATAACCCAAAATTCCCATCTAGTTTTTAGACCTCTAAATCTTTCATCTTCTGCAACTGCAAATGCATAACTTTCAATTTGATTCAATTCATTTTGCCCTATTGATACCTTAGGCGCCTTTAATTCAATTACTAAAAACTCATATTCTTTTTCATGATTTTTTGGTACAGATCTTGATAACATTAAATCAACAATACCGATTTTACCATCAGGACGAAGCACTGGTGTTTGGGTGTCAATTACTATACCATCCGCGAGCTTTGAATGGTATTTTCTCAAAACCTCCGTTAAAGATTGATCACTCACAGAGAGTGAAAATTCTTCACCAAAAAACCATGGATTGTCGGCTAATATCTTGTGTAACTGCGAACGTTCCTTTATATGTGTCTTTGTTTCTATATCGTATACGATCGCACTAAAACCTTCAATAAATTTCAAACGGTCTGATATTAATGTTGATGTTGATATTATTGATGAAAGAGATGTGTTATCCAGCAATTCTATCAATTCATCCGCTTTATCGTTCGGTAAGGATATAATCTCATCAATTATTTTTTTCAAATTTGTTGGATTGAATGCTACTGCTTGTTGCAATAGTTTTAACTGTAGTTTTTTTTGTTTATTATTAATATTATCAAAATCATCAAGGTATTCATTTAAGTTCAATGCTAAAATGTCAAACACTTGTTCTTCTGCCGTTTCCACAATAGTTTTATCATTTCGTTCAGAATATGGGTACACATCATCTTTTTTCCATTTTTCAATGATGGATTTATGTTCCTCTCTATAACGTTCAAGAAATAATTTCTTTAATTTCTTTAATGCTTCAGTACGTAATGGTACTAGTTCCTCTTTTAATTCGATTAAGTCTAATTCATTGTTTTCTTTTAGGTAAACGAAATAATCTGATTTTAAGTATGCAGTATAACTATATTTACCAATATTGCCACGTATTTGTTTTTCATATTTTAATAAAGGAAAACCATTTTTATCACAATAATATAATTCCTTTACGTCCAAATTATTCCATTCAAATACTTCTAATTCTGATGTATACTCTTCACCACTTTCATCTCTAATTATCGCTTCTATAGGTAGTAACGTTTTTTCTTTTAGCTTATGTTGCAAATCTACTTTTTCTGTGCCAACTCTTATATTTACGTCTGGATATGATGATAAATAAGGAGCATATATTGCTGCTAATTCATTTACCAAAATATCACTCTGAAATAATTGATATTGCTTCAATGGTTCTTGGATAATCACTGTTGTACCAGTTTTTCTCGAATCGCTTGTTTCTTTATCAGATATTTGGAATTTATCCAGTCTATCCGATTGGCCTTTAATGACATATTCATAAAATATATCATTTTCCTGATATGTAACATGCCATTCTACATTATGACCAATTGTGAATACTCTAAATCTTCCACGCCCTTCTTTACCATGCAACCATCTCTTTTCTGATGTTTGCAGTTTATTTCTTTTCCAAGATCCGCCTAATTTTCCAAACGTATCTATAGCCAATTCATGAGAAAACCCGTTTCCATCGTCACTGATTTCTATACGATCCGTGCTGATTTCATTGCCAAAGAAATTTATTCTTACTCCTTTTGCATCAGCATCAAGAGAATTCCAAATTATTTCTGATATTGCATAAATTGGCCTTGTTTTAGAAATTCTTTCCAAAAAATCCAATTGCGCTTCAACATGCAGTTCTTGCATATCCCCCCCTTTTATTCCATTTCCCTAATCATGCTTTCAATAAACGCTATCTCGTCCTGCGTCAGGCCGTATTTTTTGTAAAGCTTTTCGTCCGTCCACGGTTCGGAAAAATCCTGCATTGGAACAAATTGATAAACCTTTGCAACAACATGGTGACTGATTTTTTTAAGAAACATTAAGAGATGGAAAAATTTTGTATTTATGTATGAAATAACATTTTGAGCAGTTTGTTCATCATCAAAACATCCTACAGAAAGGAAGGTTTCCGTGCAAATTTCGTTTGGTCTTCCCAAAAATGGTTTTAATCTTTCTTTTCTCCAATCAAATCCATTGTCCAATACCTGTGAAACAAAAATTTTATATTTAGAAATAGACTCTTTTCCTTTCGATATTGGATAATCTAATGGAACATAACGTTTTACTGTTTTGTATTTAACTATTCCATAAATTGTTATTGCATTATCTAATTCTTTTTCAGAAACAGGCGGCATACCATATTTGGCAGGATCATTGAAAAAGTCAGACCATAGTCCATAAGGTTTTCGTGAAGACACTATCTCAGAAAATGATGATTCTCTATGCGATACGACCTTCCGAAAAATGGTTATTGCTCCATTGTGCCGAATAAAAGTATCTGCATCAGATTCAAGTAAAGGACGTTCCATTGAAGACACAATCTCGTTTCCTTGATGTGTATAGACTTTACATAATCCGGCATTATCTCTATCCCATAGAAAATAACAAACGCCGCCAGCGATCCGAATGCCGGGAAAACAATCAGCACCAATAGGAAAATCATGTAATTCGCGCATTCTGTCATCTTCTAACATATTTCCTCGAAATTCGTCAAGCCCCTTCCCGCCAGCAAACCATCTTGAAGGTATAATCATAGTTAGATAACGAGGATTCATTTTCTTTGCTTGTTGAACAAATTTATGATAAATTGGGGAAGCACTTGCAAAGGCACCTCCATCTTCCAATTGATACGGCGGGTTGCCGATAATAACATCGAATTTCATGTTAAAAATATCCTCCGGAGTTTTTGTATGTATAAACTGATACGCGTGGGTTTCAAGTTTATCGCCTCTATCATAGTTTTCCTGATTTGCGCCGCAGTATACGCATTTTCCGTCCTTCCATATATGCTCTATTCTATCATAAATTATATTTCCCGAATCATCGTCAAACACATCACAGGCAGAGTATTTACCCATGGCGTGTTTTGAGCAATACACGGAACGGCGGGTCAGATGGGCGGTC
>JAISRS010000264.1 GCA_031273485.1 Prevotellaceae bacterium | reverse complement strand
TTTTTATCACGAATTACGGCTAAATCTTATTTTGAGGTGCTATGGATGGAGTTCCCTTCGTTCGGCGTAGCGATAGCCCGAAGGGCTGCTTGGCGACCTTTTCGTTCGCATTGCTACGGCGCAGCCGGAAGCAATAGCGCCTCAAAATAAGATTTAGCCGAAATAATTCAATTACGAACTTGCGTTTCGTAATTGAATATGCGTGTCCCTGCCGTCGCAATGTCTCCGCAATTGCCGCTGTAGAGGCAATGCCGCGTCTCTACTTATGCTATCTCATATTCCACCTTTGAGGGGTTTCCTACTTGCCTGGAAGCATTCAGGATTTCAATACCTGCGATTTGACCATTGACGGTATAATCCAAAATAATACCTTTCTTTTCCTCGTCACTCTCATATACAGGCTCGTCGCTGAACGATACGTACAGAATATCCTGTTCTCTGTCATATTTTACCTTCATAATATTTATATATTTTTGTTGTTTTATAAATTGTTACCACTACATTCGGCTGCCGGTTGCGATTCACAAAAGCACGCAGGAGAAATGTCTGTCCATCCTCTTTAATCAAAGACTGGAAAACCGTTATGTCGGGGTTTTCGCTGTCGATGATTTTTTGTTCGGGATGTGAAACAACGACAGTCGCAGCCTCTTTGCTTATATTCCTCCGCAGCATCTGTTCTTCCGCATGTTTTGAAAAAATAAAATCCATATATCTCCGAATGTTTATATTTCTATGCCGGTACGTTTTATTTCATCAAGGAAACCGGTACAGTCGGTGTCGCGGGCAATGACATGAGGCTCAATGCGGGAATCGACCTGTTCCGATAATGCCCAAAGTATGGGTTCAGTATTTAAAACACTGTAATCATCGTTAAGATGGCTCACCACCAGCGCCACATCAATATCGCTGTACTCACGCGGCGTTCCTCCGGCATACGAGCCGAAAATGTAGAATTGCTCTATCCTTACGGGAAAGGACTTTTTTACCAGCTCCTTATACGCATTGACCTTGTCTATAATATCGTTTCTTTTGTCCATTGCTGTACATTTTCTTCTTTTGTCATGACACCTTAAATATTACGGCGCAAAGATAGGAAATAATTGCGAATCCCCTTTTCAATTACGAATTAAAAATTACGAAACGTAAGTTCGATGCAGTCAATTGCCCCTGTCATTGGGCGGACGCGGTGCGCCGCGTTTCCTTGAATTTTCGTCGTTTTTTTGGTTGGATTTTGAGACGCTGCAATGCGTTACTGTAAAAACCAAATTATCTATTAGACAGAAATAATAAATTTATTAGATAGAAATAATAAAACATTTCACTCTCTTTGCAGCATATTTTTATAACAGATATAAAGATGATTGAAAGGATATATACAAAGCAATTAGCGGCACGAATGAACGAGCCGCGAAGGTTTATTCAAGTGGTTTTTGGTCCGCGTCAGGTGGGGAAGACTACACTTGTTATGCAGATGTTGCATAAATTGCCTTTTGAAGCGCTGTTTCATTTGGCGGATAATGTGCCTGCTGCCGACAATCACTGGATTGCACGGATTTGGGACGAAGCACGACTGAAACTTGCCGCTTCACCACGAAATGAGTTGCTTTTAGTTATTGACGAGATTCAGAAAATCGAAAACTGGAGCGAAGCAGTTAAAAAAGAATGGGATTTGGATACCCTGGCAAACAGAAATCTGAAAGTCGTCCTGCTTGGCTCGTCGCGCCTGATGTTGCAGCAGGGACTGACCGAATCGCTTGCCGGACGTTTTGAAACGATTTACGTTCCACACTGGTCGTACAACGAGATGCGCGAGGCTTTCGGCTGGTCGCTTGAACAGTATATATGGTACGGCGCTTATCCGGGAGCGGCAGATTTGGTCAATGACAAAACCCGTTGGGCGGATTATATTCGCAATTCGCTGATAGAAACAAGTATTTCGCGCGATATTGTGATGCTTACGAAAATTGAAAAACCGGCATTGCTTCGACGACTGTTTGAACTCGGCTGCGTGTCGTCTGCAAAATTGGTTTCATTGACTAAAATTCAGGGAGATTTGCAGGAAAAAGGCAATATTACCACCTTGTCCAATTACCTGCATTTGCTTTCGGAAGCCGGTTTGTTGACCGGTTTGGAGAAATATGCAGGCAATGTAATCCGGCGGCGTTCTTCCATTCCGAAGTTTCAGGTTTATAACAATGCCCTGATGTCGCAAATGCTGAATACAACGCTTGAACAGGCAAAAACCGACCATAAACTGTGGGAACAAACGGTAGAATCGGCTGTAGGCTGTCATTTATTAAATCATTCTATAACTGAAAACTACAATCTCTATTACTGGAACGAAAACAGCAGTGAGGTGGATTTTGTGATAGAACGAAATAACGCAACGGTTGGTTTGGAAGTAAAAACAGGGAAAGACAGCACAAATCCCGGCTTGTCGGTTTTCAGCGAAAAATTTCATCCGAAACACGTTTTTACCGTCGGAACAAACGGTATTGCTTTTGAAGAATTTTTCCGAATGAATCCAAAAACTTTTTTTGAGTTATAAAGCCGGAGCCGTTTTCGTTACTGCCAATTTACGGTATTCCGAAGGGGTGATGCCGTATTTCTTCGTAAACAGTCGGAAGAAAGACGAATAGGAGCCGTGTCCCGAATCTATTGCTATGGCGTCGAATGTCATGTCGTGGTGTTCGTTCAGGAGTTCGAGCGTGTATTGCAGGCGCAGTTCCGAGATGTAGGCGGAGAAAGTTTTGCCCGTTACTTCGCGTATGGCATCGGCAAGGTAGGCTTCGTTGGTATTGAGGCGGTCGGCGAGTTTTTTCCGGTTCAGTTCGGGGTCGGTAAACGGTTTTTCGTTCTGCATGAGTTCGCTCAGCTTACGGAAGAGCTGCATGGAGCGGCTGAGCGTTTCTTCGGGGACGTCGAGCAGTT
>JAISRS010000449.1 GCA_031273485.1 Prevotellaceae bacterium | reverse complement strand
GAAAAATTAGATGAAACCAAAAGTAGTACAAATAAAAATCGAAAGAAAAATTGGTGGAAATATGGATCAGACGCAAAAAGTTTGTATGAAACCATTTCAAAGGTAGACCAGGTAATGGTGGTTGCACAAGTAAGTAAAACATTAGCTTTTGCTTTTGTCCCTCCCAATCAAGTTATATCAATGATGTGTATTGTTCTTGCTTTTGACGATTATGCTTCTTTTTGTATCCTACAAAGTACAATACATAAAAAATGGGTTCAAAAATACGCATCAGCACTTAAAGCAGATACTAGATATACACCATCTGATGTATTTGAAACATTTCCTTTTCCAGATAATATAAAAAATGAATTGTATATTTCCGGAGAGAGATTTTATATTCATCGTCAGAGTATTATGAGGAAATTTAATCTTGGACTCACAAAACTTTATAATCAATTTCACAATGCAGAATTGTGTATAATAACTGATGATGAAGCGTTGTTAGATGATGCTTCATATGAAAAATGTAAAGGGAAAATATCCCTTTCGTTTCGTAAACATCTAACAAATAACAATCTAATAAAATATCATGTGAATGATCTATATGTTGATATACAAGAGATGCGTCGTTTGCAAATCGTACTGGATAAAATTGTACTCGATGCTTATGGATGGAGCGATATTCCGTTAAGACATGATTTTTATGAAGTGGATTATTTACCTGAAAATGATCGTATTCGTTTTACCATTCATCCAAATGCTCGGAGAGAAATATTAAAACGATTATTACAGCTTAATCACCAAATATATGAAGAAGAAAAATCGACTATTTCTAAATCAACGAATATGAATAAAAAGTCAAATTTAGGAACCCTTTTTGAGCTATGTTAATTCAGGAAACAATAAACTCTGATTATTCAATTTTCCTTGTATCGTTTTTTGTGTTGTTGAATTAATAATTTGTTCTTCAGAATGTCGTTTGTGGTTTAATAATAAAAGACGTTTGAATATTTCTTTTCTTGCTTCAGTCTGAATAGTAAAACGAATACGATCATTTTCAGGTAGATACTCTAATTCGTAAAAATTATGAATAAGTTCAATGTCTTTCCATCCATAGCTCTCTAAAACAGCATTGTCAAGATCAATGTGCAATTTTCTTAATTCAAAAATATCATCACAAATATCATTAAATAAGTTTAGCTCAAACTGTTTACCCAAATGTTTCCATAAATACAAAGATTCTTTCCCGTATTTTTTTTCAAAGTTACTATTGTCTATGTTGTTATCATCTGTTGAAATATTTTTGAGCAATTTATTATGGAATTGATTATACAGCTTGGTTAATCCCAATTTTGTCCTTTGTATGATTAAATCTCTCCTTTCTTTATAAATTTTACCAGCATAACTTGTTTTTTCTGTGAAATTTTCAGGAAATGGAAATGGTTCAAAACAATCTGTCGTTGAATAATTTAATGTTCCAGCCCCTAATGTTGAAGAATTTCTCCAACACCATATATTATGTATCGTACTGGACAAAAGTGAGAATGAAGAATAATCATTTAGAGTAATTATCCCTAATTTATGCATAAAAACCATATTCGTTGGAGCGAATTCTATTGCTGTATATTTACTTACTAAGGGTACCACCATTACCTGGTCTACCTTTGAAATGGTTTCGTAAAGTGCTGGTCTTTTTTCTCCATATATCCACCATTTTTGTGGAAGAGGTTTTCTCAATGCGTATGTTCCAATAATCTCATTGCCATCTTTGTCTTTTTGCCATCGTTGCCTTTCCGGTCTTACCAATCGTTCCACAATCTCAAAGCAATCGGGATAGGTGCGCGATTTCTCCTCACTCCAATCGAAGAAGTTAATCACCCAGCGGGAGGGCTTCTGTTCAGGATCATTATTCAGGTCTTCGCCATTTAGGTAAGGAAATAGCACATCTTTATTTCGTGGGTCTTTAGCGATGAGCGCTTGTGCCTGTTCCGTGGTAACGACGAAACCCATTCCTAACACGTAACTGCCAATAAAGCTTTTTCCCGCATTTTGTTTCAGAGGATATGGATTTCCCAAGACTTCGGAATCGTCCAGATAGGGCGTAATTCTTTCTACTTTCTTTTTGTTCAAAATGATGTCTTGGTTCCATTGTCCTTTTCGGATAGTAACCAGAGAAACCTCAACAGCAGCTTCTCCCGGCCAACGCATGGAACGAACGGCGTGATTAATTATCCCACCGTTGGAACAAATAAAGTCTAATCCTCCCTCGCGGGCAGAGCCTTGTGCTATTGTATTTGTTGATACCAATGATTGAAAACCATCCGGATGAAGCAAGTTAAAAATCCTTCTGAAAAAATAAGTCACGAAGTCAACTGCCCCAATGGGTTGATAATTATATTTTAAATATTCCAAATAAGCATTTCCAAAAGAGCCGCTTAGTTTCTGCCCTCCTAAAAACGGAGGATTTCCCAAAATGCAATCAAAGCCTCCCTGCGAAAATATTTCCGGAAATTCCAAAAACCAGTGGAAAAAGTTCTTTTGTGTGATAAATATATCAATTGTCTCTAATTCAGCAGGGATTCGACCACCTCTAAGATACTCAAAATACCGTTTATTCGTAACCAAATATTTTTCATATGCTGCAATTTTAGGAATAAAAAACTGAGCAGTTTTTATATCAGCAAGCGATTTGAGCCGTTGCATTTCGGGGCTTTTGCTTAAGAGTATGTATTTCCTTTCTTTCTCTTTTACTTGCTCCGATGTTGTTTCCGGCATTCGGCTTAATAAATCAAATTGCTTAATAATTTCGCGTAAAGATTTGGTCACTTTATCATCAAACAAACCAAGTTCTTGTGATGAACCGGCACCTTTTCTATTGCTTTCGCGATAACGTTTTGCAATTTCTTTATCATCACCCGAAATTGCTTTGAATGCTTCATTGGGTATTTCTGTCATAAGTTCTTCCTGATAAGCCAATCCCACAATGGAATCCCCATGTTTGATATGATGATCAAGAAAGTTGAGCGGTTCGCCCGGATTATGGGCTTCGAGCCATAAAGCCACTTTGCACAATTCAATTGCCAATGGATTTTTATCTACACCATAGATGCAATTTTTGATTACCATGCGCATCGCCATACGCATTGCCACCGGATTGGGCTGCTCTTCATTACTATACAATCGGGCAATTTCGAGCGCAATTCTTCTTGCCGCAGACAGCAACAGATGTCCGCTACCGCAAGCAACATCACAAACCTTAATGGAGAGTAATTTTTTTATAGCTGTTTCCCGTTCTCCATTTGTAAGACGGTGTAAAGATGTCGATTGATTAATACCGAAAGTAGCCAAGCGTTCTTCAATAATATATTCCAATGAATGTTGAATAAGTGGTTTACATAAATCCTCCGGAGTATAGTGCGACCCTGATTTTGCTCTCAACGTACCTTCTTTAAAGCAAAACAAAGGAATAATATCTCTGTTACATTCAAAATCCGGACTGTATTCTAACAAACCTTCGTATACAGACCCAAATTCTTCAACATCCAAATCCGAATAATTAACCCGCACTGTTTGTCCTGTTTGATTATTGACAAAATAGCATAATCCGGCAATGGTATCTATTAGTGTTTTGTTATCCAAACGCATAGTTGATAACGTTCCTAAAATATCCGAAGCAAAAATACCGGAAGAAAGGGAACGAATACCTAATTTTTCTCCATAGTATTCATTTTCAAACAGTATAAATGTCGATTTTAATCCTTCCCATAAATCGTCTTTATTTCCATCTACATATATCAATTGACCTGCCAATTTACGAAGTCGCTCAATACTGTAATATTGATAATAAATTCGTTTTTTACGAAATGTATCCTCATCTAATGTTCCCGGATACACTAAATCCCGTTCTTCCGTAACTATAAGGAACAGAAAGCGATAAATCAATTGTAATAACTCGGCATAAAAAGTGTTGGCTGTAATTCGTCCGGAAAGTATATCATTTCGTAAATCTTGATTGCCGGGATGTTGAATAAATCCATTGGCTAATCCGGTTTGGTTGCGGAAAGGTTGGTGCCTGTCTAAGACAATGCCATTCGGATAACCTACAAGTGCATTAATTACCGCAACACTCAGGTTTTCGCGCATACGAGAACCGGATTGGAGCGATTGAAGATGATAGTATTCAAAAATACATCCATCCTGCAAATCCTCTTTGTTTATAAAACGGGAAGCATGTAACGTACGATAAAGTATAGCAAAGTCAGCAAACAAGTCCTCTTCCATCATTTTTTCGAGATTAAACTCATAATAACTGATACGCACTATGCGTGACGAATCTCTTAATAATCGAAGGAAAATACCATTGCTGACCAAAGCATACGCTTGTTCGACACTATTCAGATATTCTTGGACAAGTGCATGAGGAGAGGATTTCCCCTCTTTTGCCGATTTATCTAAGCTTTGCTTGAAAGAAACCAAATGTATGGGAAAATGTCCTATTTCTTCATCACGGTGACTGATTTCAAACTTCTTCCCACTTTCTTCATGTTGATATACAGGCGATTTGGTCGCCGCATAATTCAATTCTGCCAGAAACGGTTCCATCCATGATTTCCGTGTTTCAGTTGTTCCGCTATGATCGTCCTTTAAGCGTTCTCTCTTGGTTTTGAATATAGCCCACAAGGATTTTGCATTAATCCAAGCATTCCCGATCTCATCTCTGACGGAATGTGCTGCATTAAAAAATGAAGGCTGTTGAAAGTAGCCGGATTCTTCCGAGCGAATTTTTTCAATAATCTCACTCGAAATAATATTTCCCTGTATGTTGATGGATGAATTATTCATAAATATAAATTGTTAAAACAAAGCCTTTGCTACAGGTTTTAAAATATAAACGCCTAAAATATCCGGAGGTAAAACAGGTACAACCGTTTCATAGCTCTTTCCTCCTACTAATGTTCGAAACCGTCCGTGAGCTTCGACAAGATGTTCTGCCCGTTTCCTGGCAACTTCCTCAAATGCCTCTGCTTTTAATGAAAAAAGAGGTTGTTCGTATCCAAATTCTCTTTTTTGAGATTCAATAGGGATATTCTCAACAGAAGTAGTTTCAAAAAGCAACTGCATACTTTCCTTTTCAGATAAAATACGGGAATTTTCATTACTGCCCGCATATCCCCACAAAAAAACTTCTTCGGCTATTACTTGCCGTTTGCTATTAACCTCTTGAATAACATTACGTACTCGAAACTGAATCAGTGTTGTTCGAACCGTCACTTTATCGGTTAATACTATAGCACTTCTTGCCACCCGAGGATATGCTGTTTTTCTGTCGTTATCAATTGCTAAAGAAAGCATAAATTGACAAAGCAGTTCCACAAATTTATGATTACGACCAATATAAACCAAACCTGCCGGAGTCGGCGATTCAAAGGTAATGATAATATGCTTACCTTCTTTTGGTACAGCTGATTTTAGATGTTGTGGGAGATTTGTTAGGTCAATTTTATAACCTTGCGAACAAGGAGTGCAGTTTCCTCTCAAAGCAATAATAGATGATGTAACAAAAGATGCTACAGTAGGTATATCCCCAATAGCATCATCCACTTCTTTGAGTTCTTTTTCAATTTCGTCAGCACTCACATTTTCATGTGCAAATATGCTTCGAAGATTTTCGGCTTTTTGTCTCATCTTTTCAACAACATTGGTAATATAGTCATCAGCAAACAATGATAATTGTTGATTTCCCCCCTTATTTTCACCGGTTATTAATCTTTTAATCAACCCTTCCATCACAGAACTATCATCATCTCCAATAGAAATATTTACGCCAATACTATTACGTATTTCATAGATTTTTTTGATTAACACATTCCACACAATTTGATCTACTTCATTATTTTCTCCTAATAAAATGTAGGTTTTAATTCGTGGACTTTCCTGCCCAAATCGGTCAACGCGTCCATCCCTTTGCTCAATGCGGTTGGGATTCCAGGGTAAATCATAATGCAATATGGCGGTAAAAAGTTCCTGCAAATTGATTCCCTCACTCAAGCAATCGGTTGCGACTAATACCCTCGGTTTTTCGGGATGAATAGAGGCAATCAAATCTCTACGTTGTTCGTCGGCTAATTCCGAAGTGGCAACAATTATCTGCACCTTGTCCTTAAAATGATTTTTCAGGGCTTCTCCCACATATTTTGCTGTTTGAATATATTTGCAAAACACAATAGGATTATAAGCGATTTTTTGTTTTGCGCCGTCAATCATTGCGTCTTCACCTTTTATCCAGTCTGATAAAACAGAAATTGCTTTACTAAGTTTATTGTCTGAAGAATTGTTTACTAAGTGCTGGGTTTTTCTTGCCAGACTTTCCAATAAATCATCTTCTGTTTCTTGAGTCTCATATTCATTTACAGCACTTGTTGTCAGAGAATCATCCTGATTTAATTCTTTGTCAAAAAGGCTATATCTGAAATAAAAGTCTTCCTCATCCCCTGATAAATCTTTCTCTATTTTATTTTTACGATTTTGTAACATGTTCAATCCGGCAACCGGACTGGACATGACTCCTCTCAATAATGCTAATGCCGCCCAATATTTAATAGGAGAGGAATTTTTGATTTTTGCTCCTGTTTGAGTACTTAATCCCCGTGCAAAATCCAATATTCCGTTGTACAGTTCTAAATATTCATTGGATAAATTGTAATGAATTTCTTTAGACTCCCTGTCTGGGAAAGGATTTTTTTCTCCCGAATTCTTCCTCCATCGTTTCAAATTTTCCCTTTTTCTTTGTACGAAATAGCGTGCCAGCTTTTTCCGTTTGCTTTCATTCATTTCAGATATATCATATTCGAAAAATTCAGGTTTCAATAATCCAATAATAGATTGAAATTCGTCATCTTTCCCACTATGGGGGGTTGCGGTCAATAAGACCAAATGCCGGTTGGGATGATCTGCAATCTTTTTCAATAATTCAAAGCGCAGTTGATTTCCTTTTCCGGCAGGGCGAGCACAAGTATGAACTTCATCAACGATTACTAATTCGGGGCAATCACTAATAAACATCTCCCTGCGTCCCATTTTATCCGGCAATTTGATATAATCAATGGAAATCACTTGATACGGGTAATGCTTGAAAATAGACGTGTCGCCATGCAATTTTCGTTCCAATGTTGCTATTGTACTCGAACGAATAATTTCCGCCTCAATATCCAATTTATCTTTTAATTCTTTTTGCCATTGTTCGCATAAATGAGGCAGACAAATAATGGTAAACCGTTCAATTTCTCCACGCTCCATCAATTCTTTCAAAATCATCAGTGCTTCGATTGTCTTGCCAATACCTACATCATCAGCAATTAATAAACGGACAATATTTTGTTTTAGCGCCATAACCAATGGGACTACTTGATAGGAACGGGGACGAAAACTTAATTTTCCCATACAACGAAAGGGTCCGCAAGCATTCCGAAATGATAATTTGGCTGCATTATATAATATCTTAGCCGATTGAAAATCAGCTAAATCTTCCTCTGTCGGATATTGAAATTCCGTTTTCCTCATTATATCGGAAGGTATTTGCAAGGGACGATAAACGGCTGTTGCTTCCGCATCAGAGCCTCCAATAGGTTTTAATTGTATAATGTCTTTATCGTTAGAAGGCAGTACGACCCATTGACGATGCCGGAAATGGACAAGCATTCCGGGTTTTATATCTTGACCGGTAATTATATCTGTCATTATCTTACAATTCTAAATACATGTTTATTTCTGTTTATGAATTCTTCGATTGGTTCACTATAATGCCATACAAGAACTTCATAACCGGCATCTCTGCAATGTTGCCGTTTAGTTTTATCTGTTTTTTTAATTTCATCGGCATCATGGACACTTCCATCACAAAAAACTAATGCAAATTGTTTTTCCGATAGCTTATATACAAAATCAGCACTGACATACAAATTTGGTATGTTTACTTGGGCTTCATCCGGTAATTTGTGTCCATTTTTATATAAATATTCGATAAACGGCTTTTCTGTCGCTGAGTTAAGATCATACTTATTGAGCAAATAATTATATTGTTCTTCTAATCTACGTCCTCCTTGCTGATTATCAACAGTACAATGCATCAATTTCTCCAAAGCTTCTTTTACGCTAAAACGGTCTAACTTGTCATGATATTGTTGATTATAATAAGATAATAAATCATCATAAGAGGCTTTAGGTGTATCCGGACGAGTATCTGTTTGATTATCAGGATTAAAACCCAATAATATATAGGCTTTCTCAAAAATCTTTCTCAGTTGAGCCGTATTGTTCAGAAGATCCTTTAATATACCCAAACTCCCTTCCGATGATTCGTATATAAGAATATTTTTACTCTTAGTTTTCCCCATTATCCATACGCCGATTTCCCTTTCTTCGACTTGATATTCGTTTTCAATAGCCTGTTTCAGCGCAAAAGCTAAAGTACAGACCCCGATTTCTTTCAGTTGAAGTTCTTTGACCGGTTGTATGTAGAGAATATCCGAAGTTGTTGTTGCATAAATCCTTACGTTTTCAACAGGATCATCGGGATTGGGTTGTTCTTCATTTCGAGTTTTCCAGATTCCGGATATTTTTCCAATGGGAAATGTTTCGTCTTTCGTGACCTTCCACCTGTTATTTACTTGTATCAAAGTAGCCGATTGATCATAGATTAGTTGCAACAAATCATCTTCAGCAAACCGAATCATCGCTTTTTGCGTATTTTCTATGCCCTCTGAAAAAGAAAAAAAATGATCAATATCATATCCTTGTAATACTCTAATTTCTTCATTGCAAGAAATACGTTCTTCTATACGGGCTTCCGATTCGTTTAGTTCTATCGCATTGTTATAAAATTCGACAGCATCATCACCCTTTAATTCTCTATTGGTAATAGGATCATTATTAACCGCAGTTGCCTCACTTCCAACAAACGCATAACCTGTTTCTTTCGATATTTTCAAGGTTTGCATTAATTCTCCTCCCTGATTCAATTGCATTTTTACAATCCTATATTTACTGCCGTTATGATAGATAAGATTATTGGGTCCAAATTCTGTAAGTGCAATGAAACGAGGACGAGAAATATATTCTCCCTGTTGAAGGGCTTTGCTATTTCCTACAAAAACGCGAACCGGAAGTCGGGTAAAATTGTAACCGGGCAAAAAGCCTTCTGATGCCAAATAACGGAATATATAAAATTCAGATTCGTTGCCAAATAATACATCTTTTTCATTAAGCAATAAATCTCTCTGTCGCAAAGCAATTGCTTGCATTCGTTTGGCATCCTTGATTTTAGGGTGATTAGGTGTAGATATGATCAGATGAGCTTTTTCTAAAGTATGTATTGTATTGATATACAACAATCTCCAACGTTTAAATGCTTCATCAAAGCGATTGTAATATGATTGTATCTGATCGATAAGCCAATTTTCACCAAACCAATTTGTATCGGTAAGTTTTTCTATATTTTGAATAATTCCGTTAAATTGTTTCGCCCATTGTAAAGAATAATGTTTTTGAATCTCTTCAATCTTAATCTTTATGCTGTTAGAAATCGGCAAAGCAGGATCATTAATATCGATTATTTCTCTTACAGAAGATTTTATATTAATACCTAATTCCATCATAATAAAGGCATCCAAATGGCTTCTGATTAATTCCTCGTTTGTTATATCGATTTTAGGAGGAACGACCACGCCATGAACCATTTTCTTAGCATTTTTAAAATAGTTTCTATCGTGAGGCGAACCTTTTGAACAAAAGGTATAAACCAGTGCGGATTGTCCGCTTCGTCCGGCACGTCCGCTCCGTTGAGCATAATTGTCGGGACGGGGAGGAACATTACGCATGTGAACGATATTCAATTGACTAATATCAATTCCCAACTCCATGGTAGGAGAACAAAATAAAGCAGCAAGTTTTCCTTCTCTAAATGCTTCCTCTCTATTAATTCTGTCTTCATTGCTTAATTGTCCTGTATGTTCTTTTCCCTCAATATTTTGATGATCGGACTGAAAATCTTGTTTGTAAAATTCTTGAAAATATATATTGGGAGTTGTTGTAATATGCTTATATTTGATAAGTCGAACGTCATCTTGTAATACATTTTTTTCATCTCCGAGCTGCCATACTATATGATCCATTCTTATGCGGTAGCCATTGATATTTTCTCCATTAGCTTTGATTGGAACTTGTGTCAAAAAATTTCCACCTTTTAAAATTTCACAAATAGTGTCTATTTCTTTAGATAAATCATCTCGTCCTATTATCTTTTCGGTCTTCTTTTTTATAATTCTTTTTATATACTTACCTAAATGACTCATTGGACCTATTGATGCCGTATATTCTCTCGTTTTTGCTTTCCCGATAGAATAGGGTAAAAGGAGATAAGGGATTTCAATTTTTTCGTTATTATTTAATGACCATAATTTGTTTTCATCAAGCATTTGTTTTAATTCGCTTTCTACTTCATCTCTTTTTTCCACGATATAAATGTGGTCGAAAGCAAAAGATGTCCGGAAATAATTCAAAATCTGAACAAACAACGTTTCCCGTTCCTGAGGCGGCATCGTTTTTATCCATCCTACTTTTTCAAAAAAATTATCATGGCGGCAAAACTCATCCAATCGGTCATACTTAATTTGAATCAAAGCAGTTTGTTCCAAATTAGGTGTAGTATATCGCCAACCTAATTTTAGGTCGTACAATATTCGTATCAGTACATATTTTTGTATTGCCTTAATGTTTTTTTCGTCCGTCCATCCCGGATTTGTTGAAACATTTCGAGCATATTCACTTTCAGATAAATTGAGATGACGAAGAACTTCCAAGTGTATTTGGTTGCAGTCTAATCCTTCCGGATGATTTTTCACAGCTTGGTATATAGCAGAACGCAGTCTGGCAATAGTGAAAAAATCATTAAAATGTCCTGATTGGAGGGAGGCATCTTGTCTATTGTCGGTAAAACTTAAAAATTTCCGATTTTCTGTCGGAATATTATTTTCGTGCAATGTTTTTAATATAGTAGCACCTAAAACAGTCGTGGAAGAACTGCGCCCTTCATTTCCCAGTCGAGATAATTTAGTATTCTCATTCGTTTTTAAGTCAAAGATGATGCCTGATGTTGGATCAAACAATAGGTCTGCCGGTATATACCATGCTTTAAGCGGAAATTGATTAGCTGATGTCCATGAAAAATGACCGGCATTGTCATAATATAGCAGTCGGGGCAATCGATGCTCATGGGAATTTTTGATTTTTCTTCCATCTCTTAATGTTTCGGTAAACCAACTATCAGGAAGATATGCAGTATTCTCTTCGTCCCATATATTTTCTTCTCCCTCGTCTTGGGGTATTAAATATCCATAGGGAAAATCTTCAAATTTCAATAATTTCTTTAGTTTCCCAATTCTTTTATCTGCTTTGATATCATCTTGAGTTATCCTCGGTGGTAAATCATCGATACTATCCGGATCTCTTGGTAAAATTTTTCCTTCAATCAATTTAACACATATAAAATCATATCCTGAATAGCGACTGAATAATACGGGGTAAAGCGGAGTTTCTTTACCACTAAGTTTAACACTTGGATTATCATCCAGGGTAATATGCCTGTTTCTTTTTGTACCAAGTGTTACTCTTACCGTCCCTGTTTGAGAAATAAATTGATGAAGTTTAAATGGCAAATAGGATTTATGCGGGTTTTGTTTGTATCCATCATTATTCAATTGTTCTATCCACTCTAATAAACGGAGTATGGTCTTTCGACATATTTCTTCGTCTTTTTCAATATACACTGACAGTTTTTGGGAAATTTCAGACAATGTGGAAGGAATTCCCCGTTCAAGCTCCTCATTTTCAATTTTTAAAGCAATAGAACACTCCAACCAAATAGCCAAAGGATGATTCCTAAATTGAGTTGCATCATCACTTAAATGAATGGGATTAGTCAGAATATCATTAATTTCAGATGCAGTTGGGATCCTACCGGCATACTGTGTTGATGTTTCCAATTTCTCATCAATAATTTGGCTTAGCGTATATTTTTCTTCAAAAATTAGGTTAGCGATATCAGCGATAGCTTTTTTTCTATCATCAACGTTCCCTTCCGAACTCATTGTCGCCGATGTACCAATTGAAATAATCCGATTAGAACATAAATTTTTAATTCTTCGGATAAGCATGGTTACATCAGCACCTTGTCGACCTCTGTAAGTATGTAATTCATCAAATACAAGAAATTTAAGCGTTTTAGCCATAGCCTCCCGCAACGATTTTTCTTCATACCGGGTCATAATCAGTTCCAGCATCATATAATTTGTTAAAATGATGTTAGGTCTACCATCTCTGATTTGCTGTTTAATATTAGCATTTTCTTGTCCTGTATATTTTGCGTAAGTAATAGGAAAAGACGCATTTGTTTGTTTTTTTAATGCTGCAATTTGTTCATCCAGCGAACCTCCTATGTTGCTCGGCTCTGTATTAGAATCAAATAATTGGGATTTCAAATAATTGATTTCATATTTTTTTATTTCTTCTTCCTGAGAATTTATTAAGGCGTTCATCGGATAAACGATGATCGCTTTTACACCGTCCCCAGCTCCATTGGTAATAATATCATTAAAGATAGTAGCAAGAAATGTTAATGATTTACCGGAACCCGTTCCGGATGTAACAATAAATCCTTCTCCATTTGTCCCTCTTTTAATAGCTTCAACTTGATGGTGATAAAGATTGATTGCACCCAATATTTTTTTCAAATCCGGATGAATTACACCCGTATTTGACAGGTCTTCTATGGATAGTCCTGTTTTGTAAGAAGGATTAAATTGAATAAGTGGCTCCGGAAGATAAGAGTTATTATTTAATTCTTCTTCCACTTTATTTTTAATTCGTTCATCAGAAATATTAAGAAAACTTCTCAAAAACTTCCGGTAATCGTTCATTATCAAACTATGATTTTTGAATGCCTGCATAAAATATTGTTTAAAGATGTAATCTGTTTCTTTTGTTCTCAGAATACGCGCTGCAAATATACTGATTTATTTGTTATGCGCAAACATTATTTGGAACAAGTGATAAAATAAACTAAATATATTCCTGCCTCTGACACTGTCAGATATTCGTTCCATCTACCGTCTTTTGGACAGCTACGATAAAATACCTTTGAAACACAAAGATTTACGTTACTTTATGATTACGCAGATTCAAGTTCTAAATATAAAATTGCACCACACTATTTTAGAGTAGCTGAGCTCATTGAAACAAGAAGAACTTTTGCAAGTATTTGGAATAGAGTTATTTCCCGTTTCAACGAGCCATCATTATCATCATAAGTTATTGAATTTCACGTCATTAAAAATGGACTCTGCGGATCTTCGATTCGCATTTACTAATTGAACTTACAGCAGGGCAAGACAGATTAAGCTCATTGTTTCGCTCCTAATCGTTCTCTGGATTCCAAAGTGGTCATCTAATATCAGTTTGCTGATCATTTTTGGGGAAAGTTAATTCCCGTTTTTGCAGGGGCATTTTTTGATAAGTCTTCCCTCTGAGTAATTTCCCATTTTCATGCTTGTTCCTTTTTATGCCATCACTCCCCCACATACCCCATTGCTTAAAGAAAAATGCAGACCCCTGAATTTCTGTTTGTTCTTTAACAGAAAGTACCCATTCTTCTTTCATCTGGCGGGCACTTGTTCCGCTTTCACCACCGACAATAACCCAGTCAATATTTTCTAAATCCAACTCGCCCAAGTCTTCTAACAAAGGCTCACAAGATAAAAAGCGCACAGAAGCGTTTAATTTTCGTAAATGTTCCATCCTTATTTTTGAAGATTGATTTTCTATTGTAACGCCCAACCACACATTTTCGGGAATAGGATGGTTAGTAAAATATTCAGCCAGTCTTTCCGCTCTTTTGGTTAGCAGTTGGTAATGGTGCTGCGGAGTCATGACAATAATGCTCATTACTTTGCCAATAAATTCATCCGGCACGTCATGATGAAATAAATCACTCATAGAACATACAAAGATTGTATGCGGTTTTTTCCATTGCAACGGTTCACCTAAAACATCCTCATGCAATGTCAGCCCAAATCCGTTTTTATATTTGTCCTGTCCCATTGCCTGAAGGCGACGAGCCATTACTTCGGCATAACAATTTACGCAACCAGCCGACATTTTGGAGCATCCCGTAACCGGATTCCATGTTTTGTCCGTCCATTCTATTTTTGTTGTTTTCATTGCTTTTCTATTAAAAAAATCACCTTTGCTTCCTTCCTGGAAAGATAAAAAGATTTCTTTCTCGCATCCCGTCCTGTTTGTATATCCAACACTTTGAATCTTGTATTGTTTGATTGCCACTTTTCAAATATTTCAGTGGCATGTTTCGGTAAAAATTCATGTCCTAAAACAATCTCATAAATTTGCCTGTTGTCTTTTGGCTCTTTTAAATTATATAGCAATATTTTTTCCAACCTATCGGCATTTTTGTTTCTAGTTTCTTCTGCAAACAGTTCTGCAAACAGATCATCTTGTTGCTTCGGCAATTTAAACCCACGCCCTGCATCTTCATCCAATTGCCATTTTACTTCAAGAATCTTTTCAAATCCCAGGATATGAGAACTCATAAAAAACAGAGCGAAGTAGTTAGTCGCATCCCTTTCTATATAGTACGAAGTTGTGAAAAATTTATTGTATTCCAATGCTTCCTTAATACATTGAATGTACTCCATTACGGGAAGCTGCTGTGTTATCATTTTGTGGTCTGGCGGAAAAAAACTATTAACAAAATTCCGTAACGGCTCATATTGTACGGTGTCTTCATCCTGAATTGCTTTTTGCGTAAAACGGTGCATGTGAGAAATGGGTAAAAACAAAATAATTTCGGTTCTCCTGTTTTCCATCAACTGATACAAAATTTCATTTTTGATATTTTTATATCCGTATGGGTCTATAAAGATCAAATTTCTGGCATTGCTTGCTGTCTTCGAAACTTCTTGTATTACAGTCGTAAATATTTGTTCGATATCATAGTTGTAATATTTGGCAGTACAATAGTGTTGATTATTGGACTCAATGTAATTTTTTACCCTGTCAATTTTTTGCGGTTCCTTATCATTAACAATAAGGGTTATTTGCGTGTTGCTTTTGCGGATTTTCTCATCGGCAAAAAGTGTTTTTATTGTATCAAATGCAGCAATAGGACTTCCTTTACCACCGTCTTCGTAAATGCCCATACCACAAAAGACATCGTAAATGTTTATCCGTTCAATCGGTTTTGCTAAGCACAATATTCTTAAATAGAGATTCAAGTATGTTGCATAGAACATCACTTTTGCTTGTGAGTGAATCTGAAGAGTATTTTTCACATCCATACTTTTTGTTTCCATAATTTTATTTCAAATAAAAACATCATTGATCACCTTCTGACTTATGCTCCCTTCCCAACTGTTGTTTTCGTACGGTACCGTGCAGATAAATCAGCCAGGTTCAATATCAGGTATTTGCCGTGAGAGTTGATGTTTGACATCTTGCAAAGCACCATCAGCCTGGCAAGCCTATCATACAGTGTACTATCGAGCGTGGCAAACAGACTGTGCAGTACAACCGTCTTCCGCTCGTCCGCGCCAATCATGCTCATTGGAACGACAACCGGTGCGTTAAAGGAGTTGATGCAGATTCCATAGGTGCCGATCGTGAAATCATTTAGCCCGTAAGTGGGCAACTCGGCGACATACGTTCGCGCAAGATTTTGTGCCCGGCGTACAAGCACCAGCGACTCATAGTCTTTCGTCTTGTGGAGCAACGATGAACCGAATGCCGACAAGCTCACCAATTCCACCTCGCTATTGGTGAAACCAATCACATACAGACCATTGGAAAAATGTATTGCATTGTCCACTATTGCCCGTTCCGCCTCTTGCTTAGCAACGGTTGCCGACCGCACCTGCGCGTTCTCCATCTCACGGATAGTCGCCGTATTCGCAGCAAGTCTCCCTACAGCAGCATTCATGGGAACTATCGAGGCACACACACTTCCATACTTTGCAAGGATATCCGACATCCATTGCACTATGCTCAATTGTACACACTGCCTATCATCCATAATCAAGAAAAATTACCGGTTTGAAAACTACATTTTAACGGTGCAAATGTAATCATTTTTTTAGCAACAATGCTTCAGTATTTTTTTGTTGCATCAAAAAAACACCTATTACGTCAGGAAAAAGGTGTCTTACGGTGAGAAAATACTTCCTTACATTTGGAAAATGACGTTTTACGATGAAGAATTGCTTCCCTGAATCCCGTTCAACTGGATGGAGTCAAAGGTTCAGACCCAAAACTGAATGAGCTGGCGAACGATGCGATGACTGGCGGTGAATATGTCAAAATCGGTACGCTTTACGGCTTCACGCTGCTGATCGAAACGGAAACGAGCCTGAAGGATGGATTGAGTTTCAGGGACAATCGTTTTTTTGCAGAGGGAAACGGTAATGTGAAATACAGTTATAACAACGGGCACATTGCTAACGACCCTGTTTTAGCCTCCCAGAATTTCCTGAAAGCTCTTGAAAAAATGCCGTCGTTAATTGAAACACACGAGACTAAAGCGCAAAGTCTGGAAAAGGATATTCCCGCCTTGCAGGAAATCGTCAAATTCACCTGGCGCAAGGAAGACGAACTGAAAGGTCTGAAAACGGAACTGGCGGCATTGGACAAGAAGATACAACTTTCGCTTAAACCGATTGACCAAAGTGAAGATAAGCTGAAAGCAAAACAGGCAGAGAAACCGGCAGATTTGGATGTTATACACAGGGTTATGTCTGGAAAAATACACCCAAAAGATATGAATAAATACACCATCCAAACACCTCAGCATCCCGTTCTGGAACGATTACAGGCAGCCAAACAGGAAATGGGGGACAGGTTGATTATTGCAAGTGTACCGAAGTTTGAACCCGCAAACAAACCCCAAAGGATTAAGTTATGAACGCGTATGAAGAATTGAAATACCGGCAAAGTTGAACGCTTGCATAAAAGATTGACCACGCCGTAGGGGTAGTGTCTTCATTTTCGGCAACACTGAATAAAAATATATTCATCTCATTCAGCGGCGGTAAGGACTCAACCGTGATGCTTGATATAATTCGCAGGTACGTGGACAAAAACATTCCGGCGGTCTTTTGCAACACGGGCAACGAATATCCTGAAGTCGTAAAATTCGTGCGCCACACGGACAATGTAACTATTATCCGTCCCGAAATTCATATTCGGCAAATCATTGAGAAATACGGTTTCCCTTTGATAAGCAAGGAACAGAGCCAATATATCCGTCAGGCAAAATACACTCACAGCGAGAAACTTAGGAATATCCGTTTGCACGGCAGTATTAACGACATCGGCAAAATCGCCGAAAGATGGAAATTTCTGATGGCAGGTAGTTGTTCGAGTCCGAAGCAGTAATTTTCAGTCAAAAGACCGCCGTACAAAAATCTTATTTCGGAAAATGGGCGATAGATTTTGAGGTGTCGTTTTTCGGTATATCCAAAAATCGGGTCGTTATCCAACGCGGTAAAGGTAAACGGTTTACCTTCACTGTTTTCACTCTTAAATTCTTTCAGGGAAACCACTTTGTAGGCATTCAATATTTTGGATGTAATGTCGTATTGATGCCAAAACGCCGTTTCTTTTGCCGAGAATGTTTGCTAAACAACAGAATAGGGTTTTGTCTTTTTAGGGGTTTCGGGTTGTTGGGGTGATTCCTGTTTTCGGACAGGTTTTGGCAAACCGGATATGACAAACGGCTGGTCGTGTTCATCCAAATACAGCGACAGTTCGCGATTTATCGTTTTTAGAATTTCCACAAAATCAGCGGGATTGCCGCAATTCAAACCTTTTATCCTGCCAACCGTATCAAAACAGTCGCCGCTGTACGTGTCATTACCAAAATCTTTCACTCGGTAACAATCGCTTCGGCGGTCAAAATAAATATTGCATGACGCTTTGCGATCTTCGTAAAGCGGGTTCAGGAAGTTGCGTCCGACGCGCCACTGTCCCGGAATGTAGTGCTTGAAAACGTCCAACCCGTTATTTGTTCGTTTTAATATTTCGTCTTTGTTCAACATGAAGCTTATTATTTTTAATTAAATCCTGTAAATGTTCTTCGCTGCGGCGGATAATATTCTCGTTCAGCAGACGCTCAATTTCGCTGATGCGGTAGAAATTTTTCCCACGTATCCGGGAAAAACTGATAGTGTTTGATGATCGCAGGCGTTGCAGCGTCTTGCTACTGATTTTCAGGAATGTACAAACTTCATAACTGTCCACCCATCCATCATCGGGCTGTTCTTCTGCCTTGCTTTCAATTGCCTTTACAAACTTGGCAATGGTGTTGATTTTTGCCATTAACTCCTTGTATACCTGAGAGTCCATTGTGATAACTTCCATACTCGAAATTTTATAAATGAAATTTTTTGCAAAGGTCGGTGGTGGGAAAAGCCCAAATTCATTAGTAATGTCCGGAAATCCGGCAAAAACACATTATATTTTAGTTGGAACATAAGTGTTTGAAAATAAGCAAAATACGATATGCGGCAATGAGAAATATGCAAAAAATGGGCTAAAAACAGGGGATTTTAATGTAAAGGGGGGCACCGGAAGAAAAAAATATTTGTGGGAGGTAGAGGAGATGTGCAGATGCAAGTTCTAAATGTAAAAATTCACTATAATATTTTCGAGTAGTTGAGCTTATTGAAACAAGAATAACTTTGGTAGGTTAATCGGAATAAAGTTATTTCCTGTTTCAACAAGCCACTATCATCATCATAAGTTATTGAAATTTATGTTCTTAAAAATTGGCTTCGCCAATCTTCGATTCACATTCACTAATTGAACTTACACACCGTTAATAGCTTCTTCGAGGGGGGCGACGACAGTTTTTTGTATTGTTTCCGCGTTGGCACCCGGATAGGCTGCGACGACCATCACTGTTGGTGGTGCGATATCGGGATATTGTTCTACCGGCAGCGTGAAAATGCCGATCACGCCCAGCAGCACGATAATCAGCGACAGTACCGTTGAGAGAACAGGTCTGTCGATAAAAGTTTTCAGTAT